>JADGPS010000057.1 GCA_017882285.1 Paludibacter sp.
CGACTTCGTCTTATTGTCCTATTTGTTTGTAGTCATCGGCATTAACAACAGTAGACATATAGAACATATTGGTATGTTTTATATGTACAGTTGGTATAACAGTTTATATTGTCCACAAAATTCCAACATAAGAGCTGGTATAGTTTTCGTTTAGCAAGCTATGCCCGATGGAAAAGATTATGTGTGTTTTTTTGGTAACATTAATTGAACCGCCCAAATTGAAACCACCTACAGATTTAGTGTCAATTGCATCGGCCGTATGATAATAAAGCTCACCACCCAGCGTCAATAAAGGAGAAATATCATATTGTGTTTCCAGACCTGTGAATATCCAGTTTTTATTATCTACTCCTGGATTTATCCAATAACCGGCACCTCCGTACATGGTTAGCTTACCCCAAGTTTTTTGTGCCCACACCGGAAGAAAAAGTTGTACCTGTCCGTTACCAAAACCAGGATTTTTCAATGTAGGGATTTGAAGAATAGGGAATACGCCGATTTGAGGCATATTATCCGTTTCCTGCACAAAGCGATATTTTACACCAAATTCAGTATTGGCATATCCCATAGCAAAACCGTCAGTTTTTGAAGAAGAATAATTTACAGGAACCAATAAGTGAACCTGCACATTGGGAACTAATCCGTAATTCACTTCAAAATGCGGAAGCGTTCCGGTTGAGCCATCGGCTTGAAATGTGTTTACAGATGAAATATAATATTCCCAATGAGTAAAATCAACGGTTTGCGGATCGTCGGTAAAAAATGGTGGTCCGGCAAATGTAGATTGAACCGCAAAAAGCGATAAGATTAATATTAAAAAAGAATGTTTCAGTAAATTCTTATTCATACGATAATAATTGTTTTTAAATGGTCGTATGGAACTCGCATGTCAGCTTATCACTGTCTTTGGTAAATCTCCGTATTCATGCTCGTTTCGTTCTTATTCTGTTTCTAAGTAAGTTATGTATTGTGTCGTTTGTCTTTAGAAAACGGCAATGGTTTCATATTGTTCAAAAACTAAAGATAACTCAATTTGTCTGTTTGACTAACTTTTCTTACGGCAAAGATAAATGTAATAGTTCAAATTTCTTGTTAAAGTTGAGAAACAGATGAAGCTATGGTTTTCTTAAATCAGGTTTACGGAATCTCCCTTTATCATTCATAAAATCATTGTACCTAAGTAATTGTAACACCTTTGTCACACGAATTTAATTTCACCGTAACACATTAACTTTAATTTTGCGCTCAGAATAAATCAAGAAACTGTCAAACCGTTCAGAATCCTTGTTTTAAATCAAAATTATTTTTTATGTCCGGTATAGGACCTTGTATGATTGGTAAAAAGAATCACAGATTCAATTGTAACAAAATTGTATTACCCGCTTCATTTGGCTGTAACAATGTGACTCTAATTTTGCCGACGAAATCAAGACAAATAATTTTAATTTATAAACAAAAGAACGAACAAAAATGAAGAAAATCTTAATTTGCGCTATTACAATGATTTTTATCAGTCTGAGTATTTCTGCTCAAGGTACGCAGGATAGTTTTAAACCAAGTGGAAAACCAATTGTGACAGTTTTCAGCGATTTTACGAATACTACTTCCAACGGGACAAGCAACAATGCTTTTGAACTTTCAAGGGCATATTTAGGTTACGGATATAATTTCAGTCAGGATTTTTCCGGAAAAATTGTATTTGATATTGCTAACACAGCAGGGTTGAATCCTTCAGCTTTTACAGCGTTTTTGAAAAATGCTTATGCAGAATATTCACACGGTATGGTGAAGGCTGATTTAGGTTTAATCGGTACAACCATGTTTAGTTTACAGGAATCAGTTTGGGGAAAACGTTATTTGTACAAATCATTCCAGGATCAATATGGTTTCCAAAGCAGTGCTGACCTTGGTGCTAAAGTTAACCTTCAGTTTATTCCTGAGCTTAGTTTGGATCTTGCAGTTTTCAACGGCGAAGGGTATAAAAAAGTACAGGCTGACAGTACAATGCAATTTTCAATTGGTCTGACTGCACAACCGATTAAAAACGTTTATGCACGTGTTTACTATGATTATATGAATAAACAATCGTATGCTACTTCAAAAGTTGCCCAGTCTTCTTTCAACGTTTTTGTTGGTTACAAGAGCGATATAGCTACCATTGCAGCTGAATACAACTCTCAGATGGGTAATAAAAATACAGCAGATCACAATTGGTCAGGTTTGTCGGTTTACGGCACACTCCCATTTGCAAAACAGTTTACAGCTATCGCCCGTTTTGATGATTTAATGTCAAGTAAAGTCGGAACAGCTACTACAGGGTGGGATACTGCTTCTGACGGACAGGTTTATATGGCAGGTATTGAATTTGCTCCTGTAAAAGGAATTCAAATCACACCAAATTTCCGTTATTCAAGCCTTACTTCAGGTACAACTTCTTCAAGCATTAATCTGAATTTAGGAATGAATTTCTAAATAATCAATTATAACAATAAAAACATATTAAAACAATTAACATATTTTCATTATGAAAAAGAATAGTTTATTTTTAGCTCTCGTACTGATTCTATCAGCAATAGGCATTTCTGCAAAAGCCCAGTTATCGGGTGCCGGAGCAACTTTTCCACTTCCTTTCTACAATATGGCTTTCGAACAATACACGAAAACTACAGGTGAAAAAGTAACTTACGGAGGTGTTGGATCGGGTGCCGGTATCAAAAGTTTAACAGACAAAGTGGTTGATTTTGGTGCTTCGGATGCATTTCTTAGCGACAAGGAATTAGCTGCTATGCCTGCTCCGGTTGTGCATATTCCAACTTGTAGTGGTGCAGTTGTGGTTGCATTCAATTTACCGGGTGTTGAAACCATCAGATTAACTCCTGAAGTACTGGTTGATATATTTATGGGTAAAATCAAAAACTGGAATGACGCTTCGTTGAAAAAAATCAATCAATCGGTTAAATTTCCTAACCTTGCTATTACTGTTGTTTATCGTTCGGACGGTAGTGGAACAACCAATATGTTCACCGATTATCTGACAAAAGTAAGCAAAGCATGGGCGAATAAACTTGGTACAGGTAAAACAGTTAACTGGTTAACAGGTATAGGCGCAAAAGGAAATCCGGGAGTTGCAGGTACAATCAGCCAAACAAAGGGTGCTATTGGATATGTAGGTTCGGAATACTCTTTTGCCCAAAAAATCCCAACTGCATATCTATTAAATAAAGCAGGTAAATTTATCAAGCCATCGCTTGCAACTGTAAGTGCTGCCGGTAAAGGTGTTATTCCTGCGGATACGCGCATAATGCTAACAAATTCTGATGCAACACTAGCTTATCCGATTTCAGGATTTACCTGGTTGTTAATTTACAAAGAACAAAATTACAATAACCGTACTCTGGCACAGGCAACAGCTACGATTAAATTAATTGATTGGATGCTTGATAAAGATGCCCAGGCTATTGCGGGCAAGGTAAATTATGCTCCGCTTCCGGAAGGTGTAGTTAAACAGGCTAAAGCAATTTTGCGCAATATAACTTATGACGGTAAACGGGTTTTAAAATAAGTGTTGTTTTTATTCTAAATTAATGAAAGTCTTCCATGCAACACTCTGTAGTTGTATGGAAGACTTAATTGGTTTTAATTAATATATGATTCAAGTGAGTAGCGATAAGATTTTAAAATATCTGTTATTTGTAGCATCGTTGTTGATTCTGCTGATTTCAGGAGCAATGGTTTTATCCCTGGTACAGGGTTCCATGCTTTCTTTTCACCAATTCGGGTGGAAATTTTTAGTTTCAGACAAGTGGGATCCGACAAGTGGAAGCGAAGAGTACGGAGCATTATTATTTATTGCCGGAACGTTATTCACTTCCGTTCTCGCATTGTTGATTGCCATTCCAATGGCATTTTCCACATCGCTGTTTGTAGCAGAGTATTTCAGGAATACACGGTTAGCTTCTGTAGTAAGTACTCTGGTCGATTTACTGGCAGGTATTCCTTCCATTATTTACGGCTTGTGGGGATTCTATGTTTTACGTCCTTTCATAGTCGATATTGGATTAAGTGCACAGGGATATGGCATTTTTACATCAGGACTTATTCTGGCTATCATGATTATTCCATATGCTACTTCTTTGACCAATACAACCATCATGATGGTTCCGAATGAATTGAAAGAAGCAGCCTATTCATTAGGGGCAACCCGTCTTGAAGTCATTTGGAATGTCATTATTCCAAATGCACGTTCGGGCATTACAGCCAGCTATATTTTGGCTTTTGGCCGGGCGTTGGGAGAAACTCTTGCTGTAACCATGTTGATTGGGAATTCCAATAAAATGCCGACAGGACTCTTCAGTACCGGGAATAGTATGGCGAGTGTGATTGCCAACCAGTTTGGAGAAGCCAGCGGATTGCAGTTGAGCTCATTGATTGAAATCGGATTATTATTATTCGTAATTACAACTATCATTAATGCTATTGGGAAATATATTATTAAAAAATTTGCGTGATGACTCAAGCTAACGTACTATTGGAAAATAAAAAAACCAACTTTATTCCAGATTCATTTAATGGAAGGAAATTGAAGAACGGTCTGTTTTTGTCAATCGTTATTTTATTTTCTCTAATCACCATTTCCTTGGTTTTCCTGATTATTGGAACCATGATATTTAAAGGATACCATCAAATTAACTGGGCATTTTTTACTCAAACGCCACCCAATACGTTCGAAGCCATGATGGCTAAATCAAGTGAAACGTTAATTCCGGGTGGTATAATTAATGGAATCACGGGTTCGCTTTATATGGTTGCTTTGGCTTCAATTCTGGCCATTCCTTTTGGTGTTTTAATCGGTATTTACCTTTACGAAAACAGCAAACAAAGATATGCTGGTATGATACGTGATATTACGGATGTTTTGCAAGGAGTGCCATCCATTGTCATTGGGTTAATCATTTACTTGTGGGTGGTGGTTCATATTACAAAAGGTTATTCGGCATTTGCCGGTAGTGTGGCTTTGTCTATCATGATGTTGCCGCTTATTATCCGCTCCACGGAAGAATCGTTGAAAATGATTCCAGACTCGTTGAAAGAAGCGGCAATTGCATTGGGAACTCCCTATTATAAAGTGGTTTGGAGAGTATTGATTCCAACCAGTTTTACCGGATTGATGACAGGTATTCTGCTCGCTATTTCGCGAATTTTGGGAGAAACAGCACCGCTTATGCTTACCGCTTTAGGCAATCCTGCCATAAACTGGAATATTGTAAAACCGAGTAGTGCGGTTCCGTTGTTAATTTGGCAATTCTATAACGACCCAAATATGGTAGATTTAATCTGGAGTTCAACGCTATTCCTTATGGCATTTGTTCTTATTCTGAATCTGCTCGCTAAATGGATTGCTGCAAAACGCAAATTTTAAACATTAATCCAATAAAGCACATTATATAAACAGAACTATTTTCAAAAAATGAATGCAATAAAAGAAATGGTCATACCGTCTATAACATCGGAAATAAATAACATGACAGTATCTCCCAAACTAACGGAAACAAAGGACATGACACAACCTTCTATAATTTCGATTGAAGGCCTTTCAATAGCCTACGACAAAGATAAACTTGCCGTAAAAGATGTAACTGCAACCATAAAGAAAAATGCAATTACTGCCATAATGGGACCTTCAGGCTGTGGGAAAACAACCCTTTTGCGCGCCATAAACCGAATGCACGAACTTTATCCGAATATCTCGACAAATGGAGAAATAAAACTGTTTGATGAAAGCATCTACGATATGTCAACCATTCAGCTGAGAAGAAAAATCGGCATGGTTTTTCAACGTCCAAACCCGTTTCCGACATTGAGTATTTACGATAATGTTATTGCCGGATATAAACTGAACGGGATTAATCTAAAGCGGCCTGAACGTGATGAGATTGTAGAAACTTCATTAAAAGATGTTACGCTGTGGGATGAGGTGAAAAACTCGTTACACAAAAAAGGAAATTTCCTTTCCGGAGGCCAGCAACAACGGCTTTGCATAGCCCGTGCATTGGCTTTTAAACCGGATGTAATCCTGCTCGATGAACCGACTTCGGCACTTGATCCGATTGCCACGGCTAAAATTGAAGATTTGCTGATTGATTTGAAAGAAAATTACACCATTGTTTTGGTGACACATAATATGAGTCAGGCTGCAAGGATTTCGGACAATTCCATGTATATGTACCTGGGTGAATTGATTGAATATGATACAACCACCAACATTTTCACCAATCCTAAAAATATTTCAACCCAAAATTACATTACCGGCAGATTTGGATAAATACTTTATATCTTACTAAAGAGGATTTGTAAAATTGAAAACATTCAACTAACTTTAAAATTTAACATTATGGAAATCAACTGGATTATTTTTATTGTCATTTTGGTTTGTGCAATTGCGTTAATTCTTTACCTGATTATACGGAATCAGAAAGATAAAGAAGAGGTAATTAAGTTTTTAAATGAAACTGAGATTGAAGACGACCCAAAACCGAAAGAAAAAGAAGAAAACTAACAGCTGTTCAGCCTGCATTATTTCTTAATAAAGAAACGAACAACAACTCAACAAATAACCAATATATGAGACACTTAGAACAAGAATTAGTATCACTTCGTCTGGACATTATTGATATGTGGAGACTGGTGATTTCACAAGTTTCAAATGCCGGTGAAGCCATTCTTTCCTTCGATAAAGATTTGGCGGCAAAAGTATCGATGCGCGAGAAAAAAGTAGATGCTTACGAACTGAAGATTGATGGCTTTTGCGAAAATATCATCGCCCTGCATCAACCGGTTGCAATCGATTTGCGCTTTGTGTTGGCAGTTTTTAAAATCAACTCCAATTTGGAACGGATTGCCGATTTTGCCAATGGAATTTCCCGCATTTTGGTAAATAATCCGTCAGTAATACTCGATGCAGAAGTTATTCAGGATACCAATCTTCAGGTTATGATCAATCAAGTCAATAAAATGCTTGCACAAGGACTTGAAGCTTTCGAAAATGAAAAATCCAACTTTGCAGCAGCTATTTTTAGTGAGGATTCGCAAGTGGATGAAATCAATGAGAAATCGGTTCAGGTTATTGCTGACTATATTCAAAAAAATCCGGACAGAGCCTACGAATGTCTTGAATTGATTGGAATTTTCCGCAAACTGGAACGAATTGGCGATCATTGCAGCAATATTGCCGAAGAAATTTTCTTCTATATCGATGCAAAAGTGCTGAAACATTCACCAAAAGACAGGAAATAATTAGGAAAAATTGATTCCCAATCATATCATTCTTTCATTCAAACAAATACAAAAAAGACAGATCTGAATCAGATTTGTCTTTTTCTTCATTTTTAAGTCTGATTTACAACTCATTTAAAATTTTGTCATATCTTTGTAACAGTTTTTACACAACGTCGAAATAAGTTTTCAATAGTTTTGCAAACAGATTAATTATGCATTATTAATTATTAATTGTGAATTATTTATGAATCCATACCGTATTTTGGTCGTCGACGACGAAGAAGATTTGTGCGAAATTCTTCAGTTTAATCTGGAAACAGAAGGTTATTCGGTTGATGTGGCTTATTCAGCCGAAGAAGCGTTGAAAAAAGACATTAGTAGTTACAATCTGTTGCTGCTGGATGTGATGATGGGCGAAATGTCAGGATTTAAAATGGCTCGTCAGTTGCTCGAGAATCCTAAAACTGCAACCATTCCAATTATTTTTCTGACAGCTAAAGATTCGGAAACCGATCGTTTGACGGGTTTTAATATCGGGGCTGATGATTATATTTCAAAACCGTTCTCCATTCGTGAAGTGTTGGCGCGTGTCAAAGCGGTTATTCGTCGTGTGGAAGCAAAGAAAATGGTAGAAATTCCGCCGCAGAAACTTACTTACGAAAAACTGGAAATGGATTTAGGCAATAAAAAAGTATTGCTCGAAGGTGACGAAATACCGTTTACCAAAAAAGAGTTTGAAATATTGAAATTGTTTCTGGAAAACAAAAACCGTGTTTTCTCGCGCGACGAAATATTGACACGCGTGTGGAGCGACGAAGTAATTGTATTGGATAGAACCATCGATGTGAATATTACCCGTCTGCGTAAAAAAATAGGTTCTTATGGAAAAAATATCGTAACACGGTTGGGTTATGGATATTGCTTTGAAGAATAAATGACTAACCCCTAGCCCCTAAAGGGGAACTTCATTACTTTTATCATGTTACTATTAATATGATTATTTCTAAAAGAATAAATAAATTTAATCTGAACTCCCCTTTAGGGGTTGGGGGTTCTTTAATTTCCCTTTAGGGGTTAGGGGTTATGACTTTAAATCGCCGCATATTTCTCTATTTTTTCAGCATTTTCTTTTTAATGCTGGCTATCATCTGCTTCTTTCAATATCAGCGGGAGAAAGAATTCCGCACGGAACAACTTGATCAACAACTTTCCACGTATAATTTCACTGTTCACCGGTTTATGGCGGAACAAAAGCCCGATTGGGATAAACTGGAGGAATATGTTCACCTTTTCCCAGATAGCTTATTAAGAGTTACGGTGGTTGATACCACGGGTTTAGTTATTTTTGATTCGTTTGTAAAAAAAGATACCGTTCTCGAAAATCATTTGCATCGTCCTGAAATTCAAATGGCCAACAGCTTGCCAAACGGAAAAGCCATCCGACATTCAGTTTCCACCGGCAAAGATTATTATTACTTAGCTCACCGATTCCCAAATGGCTACGTACGAAGCGCTTTGCCTTACAATGTCAGCCTGATCAGCATGCTTAAAGCCAATACTTTTTTTCTGTATTTTATGACATTTGTGTTAGTATTAGCGGTTCTTGCATTGTATTTTATCTCCAGAAATTTCACTAAATCCATCGATCGGTTGCGCATTTTCACCCAAAAAGCAGAGAAAGAAGAAATTCCCGATACAGATATTGAATTTCCGAGTGATGAGTTGGGAGAGATAAGTAAAAACATTGTAAAACTCTATAAATTGCAGTTGCAAACTAAAGATCAGGTAAACAGAGAACGCGAAAAATTGATCAAACACCTTCAGATTTCACAGGAAGGACTGGCTATTTTTTCATCCGAAAAAAAAGAAATTCTTGCTAACACACACTTTATTCAGTATACCAACATCCTTTCCGACCAACAATGTGTAAGCTCGGATCAGATATTTACACTTCCTGAGTTTGCTGATATTACTGAATTTATCAACCAAAGTTTGCTGAATAATGAGTTGAAACGAAAAAGATTAATCGTCAAAAAAAACGGACGTGTTTTTGCCGTGCAATGTATCGTTTTTCAAGATAATACCTTCGAAATTTCAATCAACGATATTTCTGTTCAGGAGCATGAAAACGAACTGAAACGCCACCTGACACAAAACATTTCGCACGAGTTGAAGACCCCGGTGAGCAGCATTTTAGGTTATATGGAAAGCATACTTGAAAATCCTGATCTTGATTCAAAACGCCAGCGTTTCTTCGTGGAACGGTCATTCCAACAAGCACAACGTTTGCGCGATTTGCTTCAGGATATTTCCACACTCAACAAGTTAGATGAAGGTACACGCTTGTTCGAAAAGGAATCGTGTAACATTTCGGATGTAATTTCAGATGTGCTAAACGACGTTCATTTGCAGATAGTGCAAAAAGATTGCGTTGTTTTACAAAATTTCAAACCTGACATTCAAATTCAAGGCAATCGCTCGCTTATTTATTCCATTTTCCGGAATTTGCTGGATAATTCACTGGCTTATGGTGGTGAAAAGTTGACTATCGACATCAGTTGCTATCGTGAAGACAATCAGTTCTTTTATTTTTCTTTTTCTGACAATGGCATTGGTGTGCCCGAAGAGCATCTGAATCGTTTGTTCGAGCGTTTTTACCGTGTTGATAAAGGCCGCAGTCGCAAAATGGGGGGAACCGGACTGGGATTGGCAATAGTAAAAAATGCCGTTATTTTTCATCATGGTACAATCTCCGCAAAAAAAGTTCCTGATGGTGGTCTTAGTTTTATTTTTTCGCTGCGCAAATACTAAAAATGGACGATTGACAATTAGAATAGTTCGTCAATTCTTAAATTGTAAATATATAAATGCCACTTTTCCGCAATAAATGGACACCCCTGTTTCTCAGTAATTTTCTGGGGATTTTCAATGATAACTTTTTGAAAAATTGCATCATTTTCATTGCTGTAGTTTGGGCTAGACCGGGTTGGCTCACTCAGTCGCAATTGATTTCCATAGTTTCAGCTTCGTTGGTTATTCCTTACCTTTTTCTTTCACCACTGGCCGGCCGGTTAGCGGTAATTTATTCAAAAAAAAAGGTTTTTCGCATTTGTAAATTACTAGAGATTCCTGTACTAGCATTGGCTTGCGTTGCATTTTATTTTCAGATGGTGATGGTGGTGGTTGCATCCGTACTGATTATGGGAATCCTGAGTTGCCTGTATTCGCCTTCGAAATATAGTCTGATTCGCGATATTGGTGGAGAAGAAGGTGTTTCGTTTGGGAGCGGTATATTCGAGATGATGGCATTTCTGGGTGTGCTTGTTGGAACGGTAATTGCTTCTGTGGTTTCCGACCATTATAAAAACTGGCTTGTTTTCGGACTTCTGATAGGACTGGCTGTATTGGGCTATATTGTTACAAGTACCATTCGTGCAAAGGAATTACCTGAAGAAAATGAAGATGCGAGTCATTTAAATCCGGTTAGTTTTGCTGTTGACTCTTATCGGTTTGCAAAACAGCATAAACATGTAAATAGTGCCATTTTGGGTGCTGCTTCGTTTTGGCTTCTTGGAAGCATGTTGCAAATGAACCTGCTTATTCATACCCGGCATATTTATCATGCATCAAACACAACAACCGGAATAATTATGGCTTGTGCGGCCATTGGCATTGCACTTGGATGTTGGATGGCCGGGAAAATTTCAGGTAAAAAAGTAAAGAAAGGTCTAATTCTTCCGGGGATTTTGGGAATGGGTTTATTTCTGATTGTCTTAACTTTCTTTCATCTTCCGTTCTTTCTTTATGTCTTATTTGTTTTTTGCGTTGCATTTATGGGCGGAATTTTTCAGATTCCATGTCTCTCTATAATTCAAAATTCGGATCTTGGACGGAAACTGGGAGATATAATCGGCTATCTGAATATGCTTACTTTTACTCTTATCTCACTTGGGGCGGTTTTATTCTCTGCCACCACTTACTTCACTTCCGAAAACAGCTATGCAGTATTTGGAGTCATTCTTGTTATTTGTTTGTCATTGAGTATTTATTTTCTCAAAAAATCTCCTGACTTTCTGAATGAAACTAAAGCACTTTTCCGGAAGTCCAACGGTTAAACCACAAATTTGCATATAAAAATTATATTCTGCGTATAAATCTTTATAAAATCTTTATACTAAAGACTATATCTTTGTAGCGCTAAGATTAACATGAAAGATTTTCCCCATAATCAATACCATGGAAACAAAACAAACTATTCTTATCATTGATGACGAGATACAAATACGCAGGCTTTTGGAAATAAATTTAGCTGCAAACGGTTATCGGGTTGTGGAGGCCGAAACCGGAAAAGATGGCTGTTTGCTGGCAGCATCAGTCAATCCCATACTTATTATTCTCGATTTGGGTTTGCCGGATATGGATGGATTGACTGTGTTGAAAAAATTGCGGGAATGGTACACAAATCCGATTATTATCTTATCTGTCCGGGATTCGGAAGAAGACATTGTGCGGGCGCTTGAAAACGGAGCTAACGATTATCTGACCAAACCTTTTCGAACCCGTGAACTACTCGCGCGAATCCACGTTGCAACACATCACACAACGAGTCCACAAGATCAGGAAGCTGCCATGGTTTTCGACAACCTGACGATTGACTTAGCAAAGCACATTGCTACCAAGAATAACGAAATCATCAAGCTCACAACTACTGAATTCTCGTTACTTGCACTTATGGCCAAAAATGAAGGACGTGTGCTTACTCATGTTTACATATTACAAGAAATCTGGGGGTATGGTTATACCAAAGAAACGCAATATCTGCGGGTTTTCATTGCCCAACTTCGCAAAAAGATAGAAGATGATCCTTCAAAACCCAAATTGTTGATAACAGAGTCAGGCATTGGGTATCGGTTTAGCGGGATATAAATAATGTTCAACTTTCCCAAAGTTTAGAACTTTGGAAAAGTTACATTTGTTTAGTTGGGATTTTAATTGTAAAAACAGCTCCTCCTTTTTCGCCATTTGAGGCAGAAACACTTCCTTCGTGGGCTTCCACAAAACCTTTTACAATTGATAAGCCAAGTCCTGTTCCACCTGCTTTTGAGTCTTTGCCCCTGTAAAATTTGTCAAAAGCATGTGATAATTCCGTTTCAGGAAATCCGGGCCCCTGGTCAATAACTTTGATAATTAGATTATCGCCGGCAATTTCAATTTTCAGTTCAATAACACTTCCTTTAGGCGAATGCTGTGTGGAGTTCAGAATAAGGTTGTGCAACACTTGTTCCATCAGTCCGAAATCAACATAAATCAACGGAAGGTCGGCTGGAATATCTGTTTGGAACGTAAACGATTCCAATTCATTCTTTAGCGATTCTGAAACGGAATTCGCCAAATCCTGTGCATCGCACCAATCGGGATGAGGCGTAATGCGACCCGATTCCAACCGCGACATGTTCAGCAGATTCTCTACCAATCTGTTCAACCGGATGGATGCAATATTGATTTCGGAATATAGTTCCTTTTGAATGGATTCCGGAAGTTGCTGCTCCAGCAACGTTTCCGATGATCCCATTATGGCGGCAATCGGAATACGCAGTTCGTGCGAAATGGAATTAAACAGTGTCTTATAAAGTTTTTCCGATTCGCTTATCATATAGGTCTTCTTGGTGGCATTCCGCAGCAATTCCCGTTCGTATTTGCCAATGATTTGTGAAAGCGATGATTCCCAAAACTGTTCTTCACCATGTGTGAAAATGGTGGTTTGCTTCACCACAACCACACCCAGTGCGCTACTGCTGCCGATTAACGGATAATATGTGTATTCGTTGGATGGTAATGTATTGGTAAATTTGCCTGCTTTCATGGAATTTTTCTCCACCCAGTTGACTATACTCATTTCGCTTTCTGTCAACCGAATGGTGGAATTCTCAATAAGCTTTACTTCAAGTTGATTCAGATCATTTTTAACCACAATACAGCATTCCAGTTTGAAATAGCGGTTAATGTAATCGGCTGCAACTTGTATAACATCATCGAAGCCCGAAATGGAATTCATATCTTTTGTCAGTTGGTATAATGCGTTGGTGCGTTCCTCACGTATCCGTATCTTCTTTTCCTGGCGGCGAACTCTTGACGTTAATGTTCCATTAACAAACGCAATAATAAAAAACATGACCAGCAACAACATATCCAATGGCTTTTGGATAAAAAGCGTAAATTGAGGTGGTATGAAAAAATAATCCCAGATTAATGCACTTAATGTAGCTGCGAATAAAACCGGGCCGGTTCCATAAAACAATGCCAGCAACGATACCATGAACAAAAGGATTACAGAAATGGTCTGGTAACCAACAATGTCTTTTACGAAATAACTCAGGATCGAAGTTAAGGTTACGATAAGCGAAACAGTCAGGTATTGTCGGCTATGCGATGTAAATTGTGGAATGACAGTTTTTACATCAAACTTGTCTTCAGCCGGAGTGTCCGAACCAAGAATATAAATATCAATATTACCACTGTATTTTATCAAACGGTTTACGAAATTGCCCAGTTTTAGTAATGACCTTACACTACTTACCCGCGACTTCCCGACAATAATATGCGTAATATTCTCCTTCTGGGCATAATTTACGATAGCTGTTACCAGATTGTCATTAGTAACAATTCGAACTTTGAATCCCAATTCTTTGGCAAGGGCAATATTCAAATCAAGTTGTTCGTGGTCTTTTGGTGTTAACCGTTGGGTGGTTTCAACATAAAGTGCTTCAACATTAGCTCCCATGGTGTAGGCTAAGTTTTTTGCCCATCTCAGCAAGCCGGCTGATGACGGACTTACACCAATGGCAACCAAAAAATGCAATCCCGATTTCCACGGACCACGGATTCGTTTGTCCTGCATGTAATCGTGCAACTGGTTATCAACTCGGTCGGCAACAATGCGCAGCGACATTTCGCGCAACGCGGTTATATTCCCTTTGCGAAAAAAGTTATTCACTGCTTCTTTGGAACGTTCCGGAGTATACACTTTTCCATCCGCAAGCCGTTGAAGGAGTTCATCGGGAGTTAAGTCGACCAATTCTACATCGTCGGAATTTTCGAAAATAAAGTCTGGTAAAGTTTCGCGAATAATAACACCTGTGATTTGTGCCACCGTGTCAGTGCGGCTTTCCAGATGTTGAACATTGAGCGTTGTGAAAACATTGATTCCGTTTTCAAGCAATTCCTGCACATCCTGATAGCGTTTATTATGCCGGCTTCCGGGGGCATTGGTGTGAGCCAATTCATCTACCAGCACAATTTGGGGATTGCGGGCTATAATAGCGTCTAAATCCATCTCTTCTACAGAGGTGGATTTATACTCAATGGCTTTGCGTGGAATTATTTCAAAACCAGTTACTAAAGCTTCTGTTTCTTTTCGTTTATGCGTTTCAATATACCCGATGACAATATCATTTCCTTTCTTTTTCTCAATATGTGCAGCCTGAAGCATGGTGTAGGTTTTGCCTACACCGGCACACATTCCAAAGAAAATCTTTAGTTTTCCCCGTTTGCTCTTTTCTTCTTCCCTGGCTAATGCAGCCAGAAGTTCATCGGGATTTGGTCTCTCAATTTCGAGGTTGCTCATTTTAGTTTGTCTAATGCAATATTAAGTAATAATACATTCACCCGGCTTTCACCCAGACACATCAGTTGAGGTGCTTCACTCATCTCTTCAACAAGTGTTTTCAACTTTTGTTTTTGTATATTACTAAAATTCCGTGCTTTTGCAATACGATTAATTTGTAAATCAGCTGCTTCCGGTGAAATGTGCGGATCGAGACCGCTTGCCGAAGCGAAAAGCATTTCGGACGGAACTTCCATATTTTTATCAAGTTGATTGAAAGCTATAAATTTATTTTTCCGTTCAATAACCTGAGCTTTTAGTTTTGCGTTGGTCAAACCGTAATTACTACCGCCCGAAGGTAATGGATTATTTTCAATTGCCGAAGGACGCGACGAAAAATAAATAGTACTATTGAATTTTTGTCCGATTAATTCACTGCCAATCAAATTATTATCTTTTAAAATCAGGCTTCCATTGGCTTGACGCGGAAAAACAACTTGCGCTATTCCGGTAACTAAAAGTGGATATACAACCCCGGTAAGAATAGTGAATACCAAGAATATTTTTAATGCTATACTTAAAGTTTTCATTTTTTTGAATGTTTATAAATTAATTAATAAATCAATGATTTTGATTCCCACAAAAGGTGCTACAAGACCGCCAAGTCCGTATATAAACAAATTTTTTGCCAGTGCTCTATTAGCCGAAATAGGACGGTAAGGCACACCTTTCAATGCTAGCGGAATAAGTGCAATAATAATCAGTGCATTAAAAATAATCGCACTTAAAATCGCGCTTTCAGGTGAGCCGAGTTTCATTATATTCAGTGCCGACAAAGGTCCTTGTCCGTTACTTCCGGCATACAGCGCAATGGAAATAGCCGGAATGATGGCAAAGTATTTTGCTACATCGTTGGCAATACTAAAGGTAGTAAGTGCACCACGGGTCATCAGCAACTGTTTGCCGACTTCTACCACTTCTATCAGTTTCGTTGGGTTACTATCCAAATCCACCATGTTACCGGCTTCACGCGCAGCTTGTGTTCCTGAATTCATGGCGATACCAACATCAGCTTGCGCTAACGCCGGAGCATCGTTTGTTCCGTCGCCAATCATTCCCACCAAATATCCTTTTTCCTGTTCTTCACGGATACGACGCAATTTATCTTCGGGTGTGGCTTCTGCCATAAAGTCATCTACACCGGCTTCGGCAGCAATGGCAGCTGCGGTTAACGAGTTATCTCCGGTAATCATCACCGTGCGGATTCCCATTTGACGAAGTTCAGCAAAGCGCTGTTTGATGCCTCCTTTTACAATATCTTTCAGATGGATTACACCCAGTACTTTATTGTCCTCTGCCACAACCAAAGGAGTCGCTCCCTGGCGTGCCAAATCAGAGACCGTATCAATTACTTTTTGAGAGAAAATCCCGTTGTTTTCTTGAACAAAAGTACGTATAGCTTCCGAAGAACCTTTACGAATCTGGTGAACTTTTCCTTCCGGTGTTTTCAAATCCACACCGCTCATTCTTGATTGTGCGGTAAAAGGAATAAACGTTGCATGCAAATTAGTAATGTCCCGTCCACGAATATTGAATTTCTCTTTTGCCAGTATAACAATCGAACGTCCTTCGGGAGTTTCGTCAGAAAGTGACGAAAGTTGGGCGGCATCCGCCAGTTCTTCAACCGTTACGCCTTCGGCCGGAATAAAGTCAGTTGCCATACGGTTTCCCAATGTGATAGTTCCTGTTTTGTCGAGCAACAGCACGTCCACATCACCGGCAGCTTCAATAGCACGTCCGCTGGTAGCAATTACATTTCGTTGGATCAATCGATCCATGCCGCTGATACCGATAGCACTCAACAAACCGCCAATAGTAGTTGGGATAAGACAAACCAGCAAGGCAATTAATACCGGAATGGATAAGTTATGCGACAGCGATATTCCCGAAGCAGTTAAACTGTATCCGAAAAATGCCGGAAGCGTAACCACTGCCAAAAGGAAGATAATGGTTAAGCCCGATAGCAAGATAGTTAAGGCAATTTCGTTTGGAGTCTTCTGACGTTTAGCACCTTCTACCAATGCAATCATGCGATCCATAAAGGTATCACCGGCATCGGCTGAAATACGAATTAGAATACGGTCGCTCAATACTTTTGTACCACCGGTCACTGCTGAACGGTCGCCACCGCTTTCGCGAATTACCGGAGCCGATTCGCCCGTTATGGCTGACTCATCGACACTGGCAATTCCTTCAATCACTTCACCATCCGAAGGAATTATATCATTTACTTCGCAAACCACAATGTCGCCTTTGCGTAAATCGGGAGCCAACACTTCCGTTTCTTTATCCCCAACCATTTTACGGGCAACTGTTTGCGTACGGTTTTTTCTCAAACTTTCGGCTTGTGCCTTTCCACGTCCTTCGGCAATAGCTTCGGAGAAATTGGCAAAAAGTACAGTAAACCATAGCCAAATGGATATCTGTAAATTGAAAGACGAATATGCTCCCTGAAAAATTCCGATAAAAACAATGATAGTTGTCAGAAATGCTCCGATACCAACTATAAATATAACCGGGTTTTTTATCAGTGATACAGGGTTTAGTTTCGTTAAGCTGTCTTTCGCAGCCCGTGCAAGTAGCTTTTTATTAAAGATACTTTTATTTGATTTTGTTGTCATATTGCTAATTAATTTTAGTCCCCTTTAGGGGATTAGGGGTTTAAAAAGTAATTCCGTTATTCATTAATAAATGTTCTACAATTGGGCCTAATGATAAGGCAGGAAAATAGGTCAAACCACCGACAATAAGGATAACGCCGATTAATAAGGCGATAAACAGCCAATTGTTCGTTTGGAAAGTTCCTGCCGATACAGGCGTAATCTTCTTTTTTGCCATACTCCCGGCAATTGCCAGAATCGGTATAATCACTCCAAAACGTCCGATCAGCATAGCAAATCCAATCGTTAAATTATAAAAAACCGTATTGGCATTTAATCCGGCAAATGCACTTCCGTTGTTTCCAGTCCCGGAATCGAAGGCATATAAAATCTCCGAAAATCCATGCGGTCCGGCATTGTTCAGACTGGATAAGCCAAGAGCGCTCGTCGCTGCCCAGGCCGTAAATAACAGAATTGAAAAAGAGGTAATTACATTAGCTATAATAGCCATTGTTACTTCAAACCTTTCCACTTTCTTTCCCAGGTATTCAGGTGTACGACCTACCATCAATCCGGCAATAAATACCGTGAGAATAATGAATACAACCATACCATATAATCCGGCTCCTACACCACCAAAAATCACTTCACCAAGCATCATATTAACCATGGCAACCATTCCTGCTAATGGAGACAAACTATCGTGCATGGCATTTACAGCACCGCACGAGGCATCGGTAGTAACTACAGAATAAAGTACACTATGCGTTATTCCGAACCTGGTTTCCTTCCCTTCCATCAGTGCAGAATGACCGAAAATTGGATTGGCTGAGTATTCACCATATAAGGATATGGCTAAACCGGCAAAAAATAATATCAGCATAACAGTGAAAATTGTCCATCCATGACGTTTAGAACCGACCATTTTACCATACATAAAAGTTAAGCCGGCAGGAATTAGAAAAATTGCCAACATTTGAAGTAAATTGCTTAATGGAGTTGGATTTTCGAACGGATGGGAACTGTTAGAATTGAAAAAACCACCGCCATTTGTACCAAGTAGTTTGATTGATTCCTGAGAGGCTACCGGACCCATTGGAATTACTTGTTGAGCTCCTTGCAGCGTATGAGCAGTTTGATAAGTGTCAAAGTTTTGAATTACCCCTTGGCTAACAAAAATAACAGCTAATAAAATGGAAAGTGGCAAAAGCACATACAAGGTTGAACGGGTTAAATCTACCCAAAAATTACCGAGCTTATCAGTTGTCTTACGTGAAAGTCCTCTGGCAAGAGCTATCAATACGGCTATTCCGGTGGCAGCACTTACAAAGTTCTGAACGGTAAGCGCCAGCATTTGCACTAAATAACTCATTGTGGTTTCTCCACTATAACCTTGCCAGTTGGTGTTGGTCATAAAACTCGCAGCGGTATTAAACGCTGAATGCCACGAAACATTAGGTAAATTTGTCGGATTTAATGGTAGAAATGCCTGCGTAAGTTGAAGCAGGAATACAAACAGAAATCCGATTAAGTTGAACAACAACAATCCGAAAGCATAGCTTTTCCAGTTTGTTTCTTCGGTAGAGTTAACGCCTACAAGTTTATAGGTCAAGCGTTCGAACCAGCCCAATGGTGCCGACATCAGGTGTTTTTCGCCTGTGAACACCTTGTACATATAATTTCCCATAATAGGCGTTAAGCCTATCAGTAATCCCACGAAAATAATTATTTGTAAAAAATCAAAAGTTGTGAACATAGATTTATTTTGTTAAAAGTTAGCGTTCTTTAGAATTTGTCCGGTTTAATCAGTGAATAAATTAAATAACCCAGTATAAGTACAGCTATGATTGCCCCGATAATATAGCCAATTGTGCTGCTCGTTTCGGTTGTTGTTACCATTAAAAGAATTGTTTTCATTTTAAGTTAGTTTTTAAATTCAATAGTTCGAAAGAGAAATAGGAAAATTAGAAATTAATGTCCAACTGTGTCGTAAATGAATTTGCATTGACATTACTTGAATTATAAAATGCATTTTTGTTATTGTAAATGTCGTATGCAAAGATAACAGAAACATTTTTAGAAAAAGCCCAAGATAAGCCAAAATTCAAAGCTCCTAAATAGTTTTTTCCACCTTGATAATCTATAGCTAACCATAATTTATCAGAGATTTCTGGTACAGCTCTATCCCATGAAAGTAGAAGTCCTGAATTTGATGCTTTTCCTAATTCGTCAACAAGCAATGCTTTATTCCCGGTGTAATAACCTGCAGAAATGCGGCCAATAAAAGGAATTGTTTTTGCGAGAAGACCGTAAACGATGTTGTAATTAGTTAGACTTGCTTTAGTTCCAAAATTGTATGCTCCGACCGCTATTGCAGGTGCCCCTTTAAAAAGGGAATCTTCAGGGATTGCTATTTTACCATTGAAATAAATTGGATGTAAGTCATAATTTTTAGCATCTAATATATTGTTATCCCCCATGTTTAAATAATCAATACCAATCTCAGCCTGAACTTTACTGAAAGGTGATATTCCGGTTGTTAATCCCAGGTCATACATGCCTGAACCATAAACTCCATTTGCATCCTTTTGAGTGCGAATATAATTATCGATACCTAAGTGAACACTTTTGAATGCCTGTATGTCTGTTGAAGGAATCCAGATTTGAGTAGACCCTGTTGCTTTTGCAACGCTAATTGATAATAATACTGCAATAACGCAGATTCCTAATACTTTAATTCTTTTCATTTTCAAAAAATTTATAATAATTACTGTTTGTGCTTTATTTCTTTTTCTGTTTTAAAATTTTTCCGGTTTAATTAATGAATAATTCAAATAACCCAGTATAGCTACGGCTATAATTGCCCCGATAATATAGCCAATCGTGCTGCTCGTTTCGGTTGTTGTTACCATTAAAAGAATTGTTTTCATTTGGTTGTTACAATAGTTCGGTAAAAAATAATTAGCATTTAAGTGGCGATAGTTCCGTATAAGAGTAGCTCTTTGACATTTTGGTTATTTTTGAGTAAGTATGGTT
>JADGPS010000058.1 GCA_017882285.1 Paludibacter sp.
TTTAAAAACGCCCGAAGATCCGAACGAAAATTAAAATTATAAACGACTATTAAACAATAAGTAGAGATGGAAAATAAAAAAATTAAATGGGGAATTTTAAGTACCGGTTGGATTGCACATAAATTTGTAACGGCACTTCAGGTGGTTGAAAATTCGGAAATCCATGCGGTAGGCTCACGTACGATAGAATCGGCACAGAAATTTGCAACAGAATTTAATATTCCGAAGGCATACGGCACTTATGAAGAGCTTATGAGCGATTCCGAGATTGATGTTATTTATATTGGAACTCCACATAATCTGCATGTTGAAAACGCACTGCTTGCTCTGAATCATAATAAACATGTCCTTTGCGAAAAGCCATTGGGAGTAAATCTTAAAGAAGCAACCATCTTGATTGAAAAGGCAAAAGAAAAAAATCTTTTCCTGATGGAAGCGCTTTGGAGCCGTTTTCTTCCTAATATTATCAAAACCAAAGAGTTGATTGATTCGGGTGAAATAGGGGATGTAAAGTTGTTGACAGTCTCATTCTCCATCTTGTCCGATAACGGACCCGAGCACCGGCATTATAATATCGACTTGTGCGGCGGAACGATATTAGACACCGGAATTTATAATATTTTTTTATCGATGCTGCTATTGGGAAAACCGAAAAGGTTTAGCGCTATAGCCGGACTGGGTGAACAAGGAGGTGATAACAGTTGCAGTTATACTTTTCAGTATGAAAAAGATACGCTTGCAGTAATGTATTCATCATTTCTGGCGGAAATACCTATTGTGGCAGAAATACATGGAACAAAGGGAAAAATTTTATTAGATCATCTTTGGTTCTGTCCGGGTCCGGTCCGATTAATTTACAGGGATGGACGTGAAAAGACATTTGATTTTGAATACAAAAGCAATGGATATGAATTTGAAGCCGAAGAAGTTGCCAATTGTATTTTGGCAGGGAAAACACAAAGTGATTTGTGGAGTTGGAATGACAGTATCCAATTAATCACCCAAATGGATGCAATCCGTAAAGAATGCGGAGTTATTTATCCGAAACACGATTTATAATCGCAAACAGGTTCTGGTTTTTTTAATTATTACTTTACAAGAAAAAAAACATAAAGATGGAGAAGAAAAAAATTAAATGGGGAATTTTGGGTACGGGAAGAATCGCAAAAACCTTAGCCACAGCGCTCAAAGTTGTTCCTGATTCGGAACTATATGTTGTTGGGATTTGCTACCTATGGTCAGTTTCGCTTACGTCCGGCATACAAATATACAGTGGAACATTCGGTATATGTTCGGCATGATAAACGCGGACATGGAATTGGGAAAGTTTTACTCAAAGAAATTATCAAAAAGGCAGAAGAACAAGATTATCATGTACTTATAGGCGGAATTGATGCTTCCAATACGGTGAGCATCCGCTTACACGAAAAAGAAGGGTTTGAATTTTGCGGTTTGATAAAACAGGCAGGTTATAAATTTGGAAAGTGGTTGGATTTAGCTTTCTATCAATTGATTTTGAAAACGCCGGAATTTCCCGAGGAAGACAAGTAAACAATTAAGAATACTCCCATAATATATTAATAAATAGCCCATTAAGTAAAGAGTATTTTTTTAGATAAAGTTAATGTTAAATAAAAGAAATCACTAACAACCGACTTTTAATTTTAGTCAGTTGATAGTGATTTAATATCTTAGAACGAGGTTGATTTGTTGGACTTTTAAGCTGAAAATTGTTCAATATTGAAAATAATTCGCTTATTTTCAATATATTTTTAAAAAAATAATGATATATAATAATATAACATTATCTTTGTCGGACATTAAAAACAATAAATATCAACAATGAGTAAAGGAACAGTTAAATTCTTCAATGAATCTAAAGGATTTGGATTCATCAGCGAAGATGGTTCAAAAAAAGAACATTTTGTACACATTTCCGGTTTAATTGATCAAATTCGCGAAGGCGACACCGTAGAATTTGATTTGCAAGAAGGAAAAAAAGGTTTAAATGCCGTAAATGTAAAAGTAATTTAGTATAAACTAATTGACTTTTGTCACATTTTAAAGTCTATCATTTGTTTGATAGACTTTTTTTTTGCCTATTTCTTTAATAAATGTCTAAAATTTAAAAAATACGTATTTTTTTTGAATATGATAACAAATTTTTATAGATTTGCAGTCTATTCATTTGGGGTTGTTTCCCAAATTTATACAATTTGAGTTATTTTTCTGATATTTAGAGGATTCTTTATTTGATTTTTTGCTGTTTATACAACAAAACTAATTTTATTCCACCAAATAAATCAGTACTATGAAAAATATTCTTAAAACTCGCCTTGCAATTCCTTTGTTCAATACTTTCTTTATTCTTTTCAGTTTTAGGTGTTTTTTTACATTCAGTAATGTGTGGCATTATTGAAATAAATTGTGGTGTCATAATTCAAATGATAATCATTTGAGGATCGCTAATTTCATAATATTCAGTATGTTGTAATTTCGATTTAAATATTCATAGTCTGAAATAATTTAAAATTTGAATGTATGAAAAAGAAAATTGTAATCTTTTTATGTTTGTCGTTTGCATTTTTGGCAAACGGGCAAGATATTGGCAAAACGATTAATACCAAGTATCTGCGACCATCGCTTACCACCTTGTTTTTCCAACCCGAAACAAGCCAGAAAAATGTAATCATTAACAAATTTAAAGAGTTGCCGATTATTAATAAATACGATGACAACAAAATTGAATTTCCCTATTTTAATGGCTCGGGCATATCAGATGCCGAAAAATTAGCTAAAATCAGGAATTATGTTCAGCATGCTGCAAACCCAATTTTAGCAAAATGGTGGAATCGTGATGCAAATGGTGATTTCAATACGGATTTTGTTGCAAAACGCGGTGGATTCTCATTGAACAGGCAAAAAAGAATGCCGTTCATGGCATTATTTTCAGAGGATTTGCCGGTAAACAAGGAATTCCCGGTCAAAAAGCTTTAACAAACAATGTAAATCTTGAACAAGAAAAAGCAGAATTTTTCGATCCTTTTTTTGCTGATGGAGGAAAATACATGAAGTTTGTATCTATTACCAACGATGGTTCTGTAAGCGCAGGCGATCGGTTGAAGGTTGGAAAAGAATACAAAATTGGTGTTATTGTATCGGTAAATGTTGCAGCATTACGTGCCGATCTGGAAAATGCAGGAATGTTCAAAGGATTAAGTAGTGGATTTTAAAAAAAGACAAATATGAAAAAAGTTATTTTTGTAGCACTTGTTTGTGCTGAATTTTTGCTGTTTACCGGTTGCGCAATTTTATCAAGTCAGGAAAAAACAGCCGGAAACTACACGTATAATACTGAATGCCTTGGTGTAGAAGGCGATGGCACACAAACACTTAAAGCATGGGGAAAAGGCAGAAACTGGTTTGATGCTTTGGCACAGGCACGTAAAAATGCAGTTTACGATGTGATATTCAAGGGCATTCGGGATGGTAGTCGCGAATGTGAAATGCGTCCGTTGCTTCCGGAAGTAAATGCCCGCGAGAAATATGAAGCTTATTTTAATAAATTTTTTGTTGACGGCGGTGAATATCGTTTTTACATTTCGATGAAAGATGAGCAATGGGAAAATAAGATTACACGGGAAAAAAAGGAAGGTATCGGGACAGTTACTCATTCCGCTGTTGTCGTTGTTAAACGTCCGAAATTAAAGGCTAAGTTGATTGCCGATGGTATTTTAAGACAATAAATTCAATTCAAAATCAATAAAACCATGAAAAGAACATTGCTAACTTGTTTGCTTGTGTTAGGCTTAGCCATATCAGCTTTTTCGCAAGCCAAAAAACCCACTATTATGGTTGTGCCAAGCGACCTTTGGTGCAATAGAAACGGATACATGATGGAATTTGATAATCAGGGAACCAGAGTGAAAATTCCGGATTATAAACGTGCACTTCAGGAAAATGCAGAATTACTACAGGTTATCAGCAAAATAAATGAACTGATGGCCGATCGCGGATTCCCGCTTAAAAATCTCGAATCATCTTTAAAATCTCTGTCGGGTGAGTCAGCCGAAGATGCCATGCTGAACAGCAAATCAGGGGCAGAAGTGGGCGAAACCCCGATTGATAAACTGAAAAAGATTGCAAAAGCCGATATCTGGATGCAATTAACATGGACAATCAACCAAACCGGTCCGAAACGTTCAATCACATTCAATTTACAAGGGCTTGATGCCTATACCGACAAACAGATTGCAGGAGCTTCGGGAACCGGACAACCCTCGTTTAGTGCCGAGTTACCGGTTTTGCTTGAAGAATCGGTGTTGGCTAATCTGGATAACTTCAACGCTCAGCTTCAGAGACATTTCGACGATCTGTTTGCCAATGGACGTGAAATTACGTTACGGATTAAAAAATTCGATTCTTTTAATGGCGATCTGGAAACAGAATTCGCAGGTGAAGAACTGGGTAAGCATATTGAAGACTGGGTTTCGGATAATACGGTACAGCATCGCTTCAGCACAGCCGATGCAACTGAAAACATGATGCTGTTCGAACAGGTACGGATTCCATTGTATGATGCCAATAACCGACCGGTTGATGCCAGAGGATGGGCACGCGACCTGCAAAGAATGCTGAAAGACCGGTACAGGGTTGATTCAAAACTCATGACCAAAGGACTCGGTCAGGCTTCCATCGTAGTAGGAGAGAAATAACATTTAAATCAAAATATTATGAAATCATTATTATTGAGTATTTTGCTTGTTTCCGGTCTGACTGTTTTTGCTCAGAATGACTTAGGCCGGTTAGACGATCTCGGAAGGGTTGCTTTGGCAACGTATATTCCCGAACAAATTGAACATATGCCCGTCATCGCTAAAAACATGTTGGCTAACAAACTGGCTCAGATTGTGACCCAGGCCGGAATGAGCGGAAATGCCTACAACGAACGTTTTATTATTACACCCAATATTGTTGTTCTGACCAAAGACCTGATACCGGGAGCTCCGCCAATGCAGGCTTATACACTGAATATTAATCTTTATATAGGCGATGGTATTAATGGAAAATTATTTTCAAGTCATTCTATTACGGTGAAAGGCGTAGGCGAAAATGAAACCAAAGCCTATATTTCGGCTATCAAAAATATGAAAACGAACGATCCCTCATACCGGTCGTTTCTGGAAGAAGGCAAAGAACGAATCATTCAGTATTACAACTCCAAATGCGATTTTATAGTACGGGAAGCAAAAACGCTGGCCGATCAGAATCAATACGAAGAAGCTATTTATGAATTGACTTCAGTTCCGGATGTTTGTAAGGATTGCTTTGATAAATGCATGACTGCCGTGGCACCGATCTATAGAAAGAAAATTGATCGGGATTGTCAGATGCTGGTCACACAGGCTAACAGTATATGGGCTGCCAATCAGACGGTGGATGCAGCCAATGATGTAGCAGACATATTATCGCAAATTGAACCTTCGTCGGCATGTTACGGACAAATCAAGCCATTGGTAAGTAAAATTTCTGCCCGCGTTTACCAACTTGATAAACGCGAATGGAAATATATTTTGCGTAAACAGGAACAAGTCAGCGAACGTATCAGTGCTTACCGGGCAATTGGTGTAGCCTACGGAAATGGCCAACGAAGACATGTTACCTATAATATAAATAATTGGTACTAAAATACCGTTTTTGTATAATTATAATCAATAACTCCCGGGAATCTCTTGGGAGTTATTATTTTTTTGCCTTTTGATTATTATTTATTGGAAATAGTAATAATCTTTATCAAAGCCAATTCTAAGTTTAATAATCTTTAAAGAAAGGTTTGAAGTACATTTCTTTTTCATAGTTTTGTAACTTTATTTTGTTAAATTAATTACTGTATAAAAATTACATAATTATTAATTTGTTCTTAGTTGAATAGTTAACGTAATATGTTCATTAAACTTTAATTTGATTTCAAAGTCTAACCACTATTTGGTTTTAAATTTATTTAGAATTACAATCATATTTACAATTTCATGAAAAAAACTGCAAAGACTTTATTAATTGGATTTTTTCTTGCATTGACTGCTTTTTCATATTCAGCAAACAAAATAACCCCGAATTTTGCTGAAATCATTGCCAGGCGTTTTACAAAACAGTGGTATAATACACCACAGGAAAAAGTGTATCTTCAGACTGATAAACCCTATTACAGTGCGGGCGAAGAACTTTGGTTTAAAGGGTATCTGGTAAATGCTACCACGCTGGAACCAAGCGCACTAAGTCAGTTTATTTATGTTGAGCTGATTGATAAACTTGATTCGGTGCATTATCGTATAAAAATTAAAAAAGATTCATTGGGTTTTTCCGGTCATATAAAGCTGAAAGCTGAAATTCCTTCCGGATATTATTCGCTGAGAGCTTATACGTATTGGATGCAAAATGTTGTAAGTGATTTCTTTTTCAGCAAGAATATTCTCATTGGAAACGGTATTGATGACCGAATTACAAGTAAAATAGTATATGGAACATTGGTCAATGGAAAAATTCCGGTAACCTTGTCATTCGTTGATGCTTCGCAAAATCCTGTTTCAGGAAAAAGAGTTGAAATTGGTCAGGACTGGGAAAGTTCTCTTAAAAAGAAAATTGTCCTGCAAACCAATAAAGAAGGTAAAATAAACTGGGAAATTACGGTTGATCCGGCAGATAATTCAAAAAAATATATTGAAGTTAACATTAGCGATGAAAAATACAAAAGCAATTTTTTCCTACCTGAATTTGGTTCTGATTTCGATGTTCAATTCTTTCCGGAAAGTGGTGTTTTGTTGAATAATAATTTGCAATCCATTGCATTTAAGGTAATTGGGAAAGACGGACTATCGGTTGAAGTGACCGGAAAAATATTGACCGATAAAAATGAAGAAATATCCGAGTTTTCAACTTTAAATAGAGGAATGGGAAAATTTTCGATTCAAACTCAACCCGGTGAAACCTATTATGCTTTAGTAAAAACAGCTAATGGAATTGAAAAACGATTTGAGCTTCCAAAATCTGAGGCAGAAGCAGTTGCAATTCATTTGGTTTATAACAGAGGAAAAATATTATATGAAATAATAAATCAAACAAATATTCCCGATAAATCGCTTTATCTATTACTTCATTCACGCGGGAAAGTGTATGTGATTCAACCGCTTAGATATCTTGAAGGTCAGATTTCAGAATCCTTATTACCACCGGGAATTGTTTCATTTTCTGTAATCGATTCGTTGGGACATACTTTTTGTGAACGATTGAGTTTTGTCAGAACCAATTCGTTGCCAACGATTTCGATGGAAAGTGATAACCAAAGTTATGGTAAACGAGAACCGGTAAATTTGAATCTCAATATTAAATCAGGGCTTGGGAAGTCAATAAATGGGACTTTTTCTATAAGTATTACCGATAGCCACTCGGTGAAATTAGATTCACTTGGAGATAATATTCTGAGCAATTTGTTACTCTCTTCCGATATAAAAGGGTACATCGAAGACCCGGCAGCCTATTTTGTTGACAATAAAATTGCTACCCGTGAAAAAACAGATGTATTAATGATCACGCAGGGTTGGCGACGTTTTAATACTGCCGATGTTGTAAAAGGAGTTTACAAACAACCGGCTTATTACATGGAAGAAGGTCAGGCACTTTCGGGTAAAGTGCTGAATCTTTTTAATAAACCTTCTAAGAAATGCGATATTATCATGATTTCGCCTTATAAAAACGTCATTAAAACAACTAAAACCGACAGTCTTGGACGCTATTTGATTGATGGAATAGAATTTCCGGATAGTACTACGTTTATATTAAAAGCCAAGAAGCCAAAAAGCTTGACCGATGTTGAAATTGTACCTGATCCGGATGATTTCCCTAAATCGAGTGTATTTATTCCAACTCCTTTGAATGCAAATGTTGATGCACAAGATGACTATTTTAAACAAAGTAAAGAAAAATATTATTATGAAGGTGGAATGCGGGTTATTAATCTGGCAGAAGTAACCGTAAAAGCAGATAAAAAAACAGATACTCAAAATGAGTATTATTCAGGAATGGCAGATGAAGAACTTAATTCGGAACAACTCGATAGATTCCCCGGATTGAGCATTTTGAGCATACTTTATACTATCCCCGGAATTCAGGTAGTCGGAGATAAAATTTCAATTCGTGGGAGTCCGAATAATCCTTTGTTTCTGATTGACGGTGTGGAAACTGAGGATATTGAAGATATTTCATTTCTGACTTCAAACGATGTGGAAAAAATTGAGGTTTTTAAGGGAGCTAATGCAGCCATTTTTGGTTCGCGAGGAGGAAATGGAGTTATTGCCATAACGCTGAAAGAAGGAGTTACTTTAAAAGCCAGTACACCAATTAGCTTAGCACACGTAATTCCATTGGGCTATCAAAAACCTGCTCAATTTTACGTTCCAAAATATGAAGTTGATAGCGTACTTAAAAGTTCACAACAGGACTTAAGAACCACAATTTATTGGAATCCAAAACTAATAGCCGACAGCAACGGAATTATTCATGTTAAATTCTATACGGCCGACAAAGCAAATAATTATTCTGTTGTGTTGGAAGGAATTACCAATAGTGGAGAAATTTGCCGGTATGTTGGCGTTTTGAAACGTGAAGACAAATAGTTTTTTAAAAAATTCAAACAAAAATGCTCCCGGTAAATTAAATTATCGGGAACATTTTATTTGGTTATAATTGATAAAAGTCTTATTGAACCTTATAAATATCAACGTTCTCAACATTGAAAGTTTTGATAAAGGCTGCATGACGACGTACTTCCACTTCACCGTAGTTCAGATAAACTTCAGCCGATTTACGGAATAAATCTTCGGTATCACGTGAAGCGTCAATAATCAACAAATAACTCATTACAATATGCCCTGCCATTTCCACCAAACGACGAGCCTGGAAATCAAGATATTCCTGATTTTTAGCTTCATTGACCCGTGCAACAGCATTTGCATACAAATTAGTCATAATCTGCAAGCGTTTGCGGAAAGAAGAAAACTCAGGTTTAATTGGTTGTGCATCGTAATCGCGGATTTGTTTCAAATAATTTCCGGTGGTTACGTGGCGGATGGCAGCTACAACCTGCAATTGAGAAGTTCCTTCGTAAATTGTCATGATGCGGGCATCACGGTACAATCGTTCGCAGGCATAGTCTTTCATAAAGCCTGATCCTCCGTGAACCTGAATACAATCGTAGGCATTTTGGTTGGCGTATTCGCTGGTAAACATTTTAAGTATAGGTGTTAAAGCATCTGCCAAACGAGAATATTCTTTGTATTCCGCTTTTTCATCAGCTTCCAATTTGCGTTCATTTTCGATAGCTTCGTACGCTTTGTAAATATCAACAAAACGTGTTGTTTCGTAAAGTAAAGCGCGTGAAGCATCCAATTTGGCTTTGATAACCGAAACCATTTCGTAAACAGCCGGAAATTCAATAATTGCTTTTCCAAACTGACGACGATCACGGGCATAAGCCAATGCTTCGTTGTAAGTCGCTGCCGAAAGCCCAACTGATTGAGCTCCGATTCCTAAACGAGCTCCGTTCATCAACGACATGACGTATTTAATTAAACCCATACGACGAGTTCCAACCAATTTTGCTGGTGTATTATTAAAAACCAATTCGCAAGTTGGAGAACCTTTGATACCTAATTTATTTTCGATACGACGAACCAAAACGGTATGATCGTGCTTATTATCGGCAACAAAATACGACAAACCACGGCCGTCATTTGTGCCATCTTCCGAACGAGCCAAAACCAGTTTGATTTGAGCATCGCCATTGGTAATAAAACGTTTTACACCGTTCAAGTACCATACTCCGTCTTTTTCGTTGTAAGTAGCTTTCAACTGAACTGCCTGCAAGTCGGAGCCGGCATCCGGTTCAGTTAAGTCCATCGAACAAGTTTGACCTTCACAAACGCGTGGTAAATACTCAGCTTTTATTTCATCGGAGGCAAATTCAGAAATGGTTTCAGCGCAATCCTGAAGTCCCCATATATTTGCAAAACCGGCATCAGCACGGGCAACCATTTCGCCTGACATAACATAAACCACAAACGGGAAATTCAAACCTCCATATTGACGCGGTAATGTGATTCCGTAAACACCGGCTTGTATTAGTGCATCGTGGTTCTCTTGAGTTCCACGGGCATAGATTACGCGGCTATTTTCAACTTGTGGACCTTCATGATCTACACTTTCTGCATTTGGAGCAATGATATCAGCAGAAATTTCCCCGATAATCTCGAGAACTTTTTCGTAATTGTCAATGGCATCTTCAAAATCGCGAGATGCATAATCATATTTATCTTTTTCAGCAAAATTGCGCTCTTTGAGGGTAACTATTTTCTGCATCAACGGATGCGAAAGCTGAAATTTTATGGTGGGATTGTCGTTAAAGAAATTCATTTTTTTTGAGTTTATAGTTAGAAGTTTATAGTTAGTAGTTTATTGTGTTTATAGTTTCTATGATCTGGAATTTTGTTTGAAGAAAATCTTTTTCTATCTTTTCTTTACTATAAACTACCTACTATAAACTACTTACTGTTTTTCTTGTAATATTTAATCATTTTCGGAAGAACATCTTCAACCGTTCCGGTAATTACATAGTCGGCAATTTGGTTGATAGGAGCTTTAGGATCATTGTTAATAGCAATAATCATAGCACTTTCCTGCATACCGGCAATGTGTTGAATCTGTCCCGAAATTCCACAAGCAATATATAATTTGGGTCGAACAGTTGTACCGGTCTGACCAATTTGACGTTCGTGTTCAGCAAAACCGGCGTCTACAGCTGCACGTGAAGCACCTACTTCGCCACCTAAAGTAGCAGCCAGTTCGTGTAACAATTTGAAATTATCGGCACTCCCGACACCGTAGCCTCCCGAAACAATTATCGGAGAGCCTTTGATGTTTAATTTCGATTTTTCCATGTGACGTTCAATCACTTCCACAACAAAATCAGTATCGGAAACATATTTCGAAACATCCAGTTTGTGAGTTTTACCTACAAATTTCGGATCTTTGATTTCTTTTTTCATTACACCTTCGCGAACAGTTGCCATTTGTGGGCGGCAATCAGGATTTACGATCGTAGCCACAATATTTCCACCGAAAGCTGGACGAATTTGGTAAAGCAGTTTTTCGTACACTTTGCCGGCTTTTTTGTCTTCGTAAGTTCCTATTTCCAGCGAAGTACAGTCGGCAGTAAGTCCGCTGAACAATGCAGAAGAAACGCGTGGTCCTAAATCGCGACCGATTGAAGTTGCACCCATTAACGCAACTTGAGGTTTTTCTTCTTTAAAAAGATTTACCAGCAACGAAGTGTGAGGTAATGATGTGTATGGGAAAAGTCGCTTGTCATCAGCCAGATGAAGTACATCCACACCGTAAGGAAAAACCTGTTCCCCGATTCCATCCAGTTTATAACCGGCAGCTACAGCTTCTAATTTGCAATTCAGTTGTTTAGCCAAACTACGACCTTTAGTAAGCAATTCCAGACTCACATCGCCCACAATGCCATCTTCTATTTCGAGGTATACAAATATATTGTTCATGTTAAATTATCCTATCGTATGGTTAGCAATTAATTCTTTCATCAAACTTTCAATTTCAAAATCTGAAGCAGTCAGACGTTTACTTTCTTTTGCTGTAAACACAACATTTTCGATTTGTTTTACCTTGGTAGGTGAACCAGAAAGCCCCAACCATTGAATATCATGTTCAATATCATTTACACCCCATTCAGTAATATTCAAATATGGGTGAGTATCATAAAAATCAGTGTAATCATTTCCTGCTTCTTGTTTTTCGGAAGGAGTAGCGGCATGTTTATATTTCATGGTGAGTTTTGCATGACGCGGACGGCATTCAGGGGCAGAACCGTTAACCGTAATAAGCATAGGCAGTGGACCTTTTACAACTTCAACACCACGTTCCAAGCGACGTTTAACAGTAATTTTATTGTCAGTTAAATCTAAGATTTCTTCGGCATACGTAATTTGTGGAAAGCCTAATTTTTCGGCAACTTGTGGACCAACCTGTGCAGTATCACCGTCGATAGCCTGACGACCGCAAATAATTAAATCAACTTTGCCCATTTTACGAATGGCACAGGCAAGTGCATAAGAAGTTGCCAACGTATCCGAACCCGCAAACTCACGTCCGCTCAACAAGTAACCGCCATCGGCGCCACGATACATACTTTCACGAATAATTTCAGCAGCACGGGCGGGCCCCATGGAGAGGATATGTACCGTTGCACCTTCAATTTTACTTTTCAAGCGAAGAGCTTGTTCCAACGCATTCAGATCTTCGGGATTGTAAATGGCCGAAAGTGCAGCACGGTTAACCGTTCCGTCAGCTTTCATCGCATCCTTTCCCACGTTGCGTGTGTCAGGCACTTGCTTAGCAAGAACAACAATTTTAAAACTCATTTCTTATCAATTAGGATTAATATATATGACTTATTATTCTTATTCACAGCACATTCTTGTTATTTTTGTTTTTATTTTTGGCTGAAACTTTTAAGATTACGTCTAAAAAAAAAGCCCACAAAAGTAGCAATAATAATTTATGTAGCAACTGAAAATTGCACAAAAAACCAAAAATGTGCATAAAAAGCAATCTGACGAATATAAAAAAACGTGGGACTTTTCACAAAGTCCCACGTCTAAATAGGTATTAGTTTTTTTAAGGTATAAAAAAGATTGTGTTGTTTAGTTAACGGTTACAAAATAACAGGTAAAATTTCATCGACACAAGTTTAAAAATATGTTTTACAACCTATTTTTGAAACAAAAATGGATTTATCAGCTAATTAAAAACCGGTTAATATTGTTTTGCACTTTGATTGTCAATGAATTAAATATTTAATCCGATATTGAATAAAAAATATTAAAATTTTAATTTTATCGAATAATTTTATAATCACCAATTATTTTTTGCAAATCTAAAATAATATTGGGGAATTAGTGAACTTTTGCTGAATTATTTTAATGAAAAAATTCTTTTGGCTGATTTCTCAATTTTAAATTTGGCATTCTTTTGTTTACTACTGTTTTATTAATCTAATTATGAGCATATTATAGATTCCTATTCAAGAGTAAATTCCATTTTTATGATTTTAATCGATACAGATTTTCACAATAAAAACAGTATCTTTGTAGCTTATTTTTATATTTATGAGAAAAATATTAATCTTCTTACTGCCTGTTTTTCAGTTAGTAACTTGCACTCAACCTTCTAAGAGTGTAAAAACTGAAGAAAAATTAGTAAATGTTCCAAGTTTTAATTCGGATTCAGCTTATTCGTTCACTCAAAAACAAGTTGAGTTCGGACCGCGTGTACCAAATACCAAAGCACACGACAAATGTGCCGTTTATTTGTCATCTGAATTGAAAAGGTTTGGTGCTGAAGTAATTGAACAAAAAGCAAACTTAACGGCATTTGATGGAACCGTTCTAAAATCGGTTAATATTATCGGTTCTTTTAATCCAAAAGCAGAAGCCCGAGTCTTACTTTTTTCACATTGGGATTCACGTCCGTGGGCAGATAACGATCCAAAACCTGAAAATCGGAAAAAACCGGTGATGGCAGCAAACGACGGAGCCAGTGGAGTAGGAGTATTGCTCGAAATGGCAAGATTGCTGGGTAAAAACTCATCTGAAATTGGTGTTGACATTATTTTTTTCGATTCTGAAGATTACGGGAAACCCGAAAGTGCCGGAGGTGAACAGAGTGAAGATTCCTGGTGTCTTGGAACGCAGTATTGGGCTAAAAACCCTCATATTCCAGACTATACAGCTCGTTTTGGCATTTTGCTCGATATGGTTGGAGCACCGGAAGCAACTTTTTGTAGAGAACAAGCTTCAGAATATTATGCTGGAAATATAGTAAGTAAAGTGTGGTCGCAAGCTAAAAGTCTTGGTTTTGGTCAATATTTCAGAGATGAAAAAGGTGGTACGATAACCGATGATCATATTTATGTAAATAAAATCATAGGCATTCCTAGCATTGATATTATACACTACGATCCAAATTCCAGAAGTGGTTTCGGAACTTATTGGCACACGACCCATGATACAATGGAAAACGTGGATAAAAATACATTAAATGCAGTTGGAACAACCTTGATGCATGTGGTGTATAATGAAAAATAGTTTATAGTCGGTAGTTTATAGTCGGTAGTTTGTAGTCGAAAGTAAGAAAAGAGATACAATGAAATTCAAGAAAATAGCAGTAAAAATAGGAAGCAATGTTTTGACACTTGCTGATGGCACCTTGGATGTTGAGCGAATGTCGGCTTTGGTGGCGCAAATTGCTCATTTACACAAGAAAGGAGTTGAAATAGTATTGATTTCTTCGGGTGCGGTAGCTTCGGGGCGGAGCGTATTAGGTATCAATAAAAAAATGGATGTAGTGGATCAACGGCAATTGTTCTCGGCCGTGGGACAAGCTAAACTCATCAATCATTATTATGATTTATTTCGCGAGCATGGCATTACAGTTGGGCAAGTGCTTACTACCAAAGAAAATTTCAGCAGTCGGAGGCATTATCTGAACCAACGAAACTGTATGCAAGTGATGCTCGAAAACAAGGTTTTACCCATTGTAAATGAAAATGATACAGTTTCGGTTTCGGAACTTATGTTTACTGATAATGATGAACTTTCGGGATTAATTGCTTCGATGATGGACATGCAAGCTTTGATAATTCTGAGTAATATTGATGGAATTTACAACGGTTCACCTGCCAATCCTGCATCGAAAGTGATTCGACAGATTGAAAAAGGACAAGATATTTCTGATTTTATTCAAAGTTCAAAGTCAACATTTGGACGAGGCGGAATGCATACAAAAACCACCATTGCCTGTAAAATTGCCGATCAGGGAATTGATGTTTTTATTGCTAATGGCAAACGCGACAATATCTTACTTCAGTTGCTCGACAAAAAAGACGAAGTAGTTTGCACTCGTTTTGTGGCTTCCAGAGGTGATATTTCGAGTGTAAAAAAATGGATAGCTCACAGTCAGGGTTTTGCCAAAGGCGAAATACACGTAAACGAAAATGCTGCCAAAGCATTGACAGGTGAGAAAGTCGTGAGCCTTTTACCAATTGGTGCAACAAAAATTGTAGGTGAATTTGAAAAAGACGATATTGTAAAAATTATTGACGAAAACGGTCGTGAACTTGGAGTTGGCAAAGTGCAATACGACAGCGAAAAAGCCCGCGAAATGCTCGGCAAAAAGAACCAAAAACCGTTGGTGCATTGCGATTATTTGTATCTGGAGTAAACCTTGTCAAAATCAATAAATTATGAAAATTGAAGAAATCAAAGACCTTTTTGCCAAATTTGAATCTGCTGCATCCGTACTGGAAGGTGTAGAATGTTGGAGTGCAAGACAATTACAAGTATTATTAGGCTATAGTAGATGGGAAAATTTTGAAAAAGTAATTCAAAAAGCGAAAGATGCTTGCACCCAAGTTGGAGAAAAGATAACCGATCATTTTCCTGACGTCACGAAAATGATAATGATAGCAAAAGGTGCTGAAAGAGAGATAGATGACATACTACTTACTCGGTATGCTTGCTACTTAATTGCACAAAATGGTGATAGTCGTAAAGTAGAAATTGCTTTTGCTCAGAATTACTTTGCAGTGCAAACACGTAGAGCTGAAGTAATTGAACAAAGATTGTTGGAATTTGAACGCGTTAAAGCGCGCGAAAAACTAAGTCAAACTGAGAAACAATTGTCGGGAATTTTATATGAACGTGGCGTGGATGGCAAAGGTTTTGCCATAATTCGTTCTAAAGGCGACCAAGCTTTGTTTCGATTAAATACCCAACAATTAAAAAATAGATTAGGCGTTCCCGAAAGCAGACCAGTTGCCGATTTCCTACCAACAATAAGCATAAAAGCCAAGGATTTTGCTGCTGAGATGACTAGTGTAAATGTTCAAAGTAAAAACCTGAAAGGACAGAATCAAATTGAAAATGAACATGTTGATAATAGTTCTGCGGTACGAAAAATGTTGCTCGAAAGAGGAATTGTTCCTGAAAATCTACCGCCAGCCGAAGATGTAAAAAAGGTGCAACGAAAATTGGATGGTGATGATAAGAAAGTGTTGAAAGAGCTAAAGAAGACGAAATAAATTGCTGAGGAATTGTGATTATTTGGAGTTGGAATAGAATATTTTATCTTTAGATTTTAAATCAAGTCATTCCTCCGTCAAAAACAGAATCATCCGTTCCACCGCTTGCTGACAAACCGAACAAAACTCCGGCGCTTTGTTGGTGCGCATACGGCAATCGAAACTCGGCCTGTACATACCTTTTTTAAGATAACCACCTCCTTCAAAAACTCCTAATTTAATTTTGATACTATCACTTTTTGGAGTTGGAACAGCTGTTCCTTCGGCTACACGACTTTCCCATTTCCTGTCGAATTGCACCAGCGAAGTTATATTCGGTTCCCAGGGCTCTTTTTTAATATCATAAGTAGCATCCAATACATCGTTGTCGTAAAAATACTCATCTGCCAATCCGGCAAAAGAATGTCCAAATTCATGCACCGTAACTTGTGTTGCCAACTTATTATCGGCAGCCGTGAGTGCATAGAAATTATAAATGCCTCCACCACCGTAAGTTTTCGTATTTGCCAGCACGTAAATGGCATCGTACGGAACCAAAGCTGCCAGATCGCGAAGTTTAAAAGAATTTGTTGTTGTCAGATATCGTGGTTCGTAGAAAGTAAAAAAATGTGATCCGACAGCAGTGTTTTTCCAAACTGATTTTTGTGGCATTGAAACTCCAGAGTCAACTGATACGGCTGCAATAGCGTAAATATTAATCCGGTTTTTATAGTTGGTAAAAGGCTCGTGTGTCAACAAATTTTCGGCCAGACGTTGGGCATCTTTGTAGAATTTTTGTTGATCTTTGGCTGCGTAACCCTCAGCAATAACGGCAATATCAATCGCTTTTTCAGATGAAACAGTTTTGGTAATGATTTTTACCGGCACATCAGTCAGCTTTGTCTGCTGAATCAGTTTATCGGTTGGCGAAAGCGCATATCGGAATAATTCCTGCCAATGATCCAAATCCAGCCGTTTTTCAATAATCAGTGTTACCGCATTTTTTGGATATGGAAATTGAATGGTTTGTTCGAAACTTTTACTAGTTTTTTGAGCTTCGGGAGTAGATTGCCACTCATGAAAGAGCGCGCTGAATCCGTCGATATAAATTTGTTTTCCACTGATGCTGTCCAACAAGTGAAAACGAAAATCACCCAGATTCAGGTCATTCGACAAATGAGCCCGCCGTCCGCCCCAGAAAGGTTCTTGTTTTATTTTATCCAGATAAATAGCCGTTAGTATGGAGTTTCCGCAAAAATGAAAATCAATTCGGCAAGCTTTATCTATAAAAAAATCGGAATATTGTTGTCCGAAAAAAGAAGAACAACAGATCAAAAAGAGGAAGAGGACGAACGTTGGTTTTGACATAAGTTTGATGTTGTATAAACGTTCTGCAAATTAAAGAAAAATTATAAACAAAACCTCAATAGAAAACGCTTTTTTATATTTATTTGTCGCCTTTTCGTTCCTCTTTCTGATGTTGATTGATTTTTAGAATAAATTGATGATTAGATTTTTGCTGTAATTCAGAATTGGTTTTACACCAAGTGTCAAATTGAAACGTTGAATTCCATTTAAATTAAGCAAACAATTATAACTTTTTGATAAATAGGTTTGTAGGTTTGAGTTTTCAAAAGTACGAGAAGATGTTAACAATCCCTTTTCCGGAGATTTTACAACCGGCTTGCGTTTGGCAATTACCACCAACCCTTTCAAATGTTGTACCGAATCTTTTAAAATAAAAGCTTTTTCTCCCACGGAACTTTCGTTTAAATCGATTTTGACTTTTCGCGATTCACATTTTTTATAGCCCACCATGCTTATCGAAAGAATATATTCTCCGGTAGGCACATCTTCGATTGTGAAATTGCCGTTTTTATCACACATAGCACCATTCTCGGTTTTTTGAGTATCGGTGTTTGTTAAAGTGGCAGTGGCAAACTCAATAGGATGATTTTTTTTGTCGATAACCCGACCTTTGACAATACCCGAAATTTCTCCAAAAATCGGATTACAAAGAAATACGATGCCTGTCAGAAGAACAAGGCGACTGATTTGGTTTTTTGTAGTTGCTTTCATAACTGTAATTTTTTTTATTTTTGATTTGATTTTCAATGTTATCTTATCCGTTTTGTTGATGTCTACTAGTAAAGACTCAATTGTCGGAAATTTATTACATCGATTTTATAGTTAGACGAAATCATTACTTTGTTTGGATTTGTTTTTATGAAAATATTTGGAAAATTTAATTAGAAAAACTGTTTTGAATCGATAAGTGCCTTGATTTCAATGGAATTTGTCTGTCAACATTCTATAGTTTTGTTTATAACTTGTACTTTTTTTATGCCGGCAATATTTAAAAAAATACTAACTTTGTTCAGCTTTTAAAATGACAATTTCAATGATTTATCGACCCGAACTTTCAACTTTTCTGATGATTTTGATCTTTTCTGTAGTTTTGGTTTCATGCCGGCAAGATCAGGAACCGGAAAATTCATCCGCTTTATAAAAGTGGAAAAGGCTGTCTTTCAACAAGCCGGTTGGCTGAATGAAGTTTCGTCGGAAGTAAGAGGAGCGAGAGATTTGAGAAAATGAAATTTATTCAATATCAATTCCATATTTATCCAACAACCCCACGACTCCCATTCTTGAAAAACGTGCTTTTTTTAATTTATTCAATTCAGGATCAATTGAATATAAAAATGACGTGCGGAAATCGGTTTTTTCTAAGTTAGTTTTATGGAAAATTGACCGTTGCAGGTCACAACTATCTAATATTGCTGCAGTCATGTCAGCTTCGGTAAAGTCTGTTTCCTGCAAGTTGCAGTTTTTGAAGTGAGTCTTTTTCAGTTTGGTTTTATAAAAGACGGCTAATTTCAATACACAATTCTCAAAACCAACGGAAAACAGAAACGGATTGCATTCGTCGAACTGAACGCCTACCAATTTACAACCCAGAAAATGAACATCATTCATCGCCGTGTTTTTAAGGCTGGCCATACTGAAATCGCAACTTTCAAACTGACATTCCCGAAACGTTACGTTCAGTAAATCAGAGTTATAAAAGTTACAATTTACAAAGCGGCAGTTTTCATACACTTCGCACGGAAGATTTTCCGCTGTATAATCAAGACGTTCAAAAAGTTTGCATTCTATCATTTTCTTTGGGATTACTTTTATATCCAAATAGTAAAATTCAAATAACCAATGTATTAAACTAAATAAAGACTGTCACAAATTCATTTATTGCGACAGTCTTTTCATTAAAAATCAAAAATTTATGCTTTTTCGCCCAATTTAATGGTTGCCATCAATTGTTGCACGGTTTTCTGCATTCCATCTACAGAGCCATCCAGAAAAATAACATTTCCTTTGCTTTGTTCTGAAAAATGTTTAATTGCTTCTGTCCACATAGAGAAAAGCAGGTACGAAGCGTCAAGATCGGCGTCAGTCATTTCTTTTGCAGCATTCGCCATCCCTTTGGCAACTTCCTCGCGGAACAAAGCAATACCTTGTCCACGTTGCATGGCAGCTTCTTTTTCGGCTAAAGCAGAAATTTTAATAGCATTCCCTTCGGCTTCGGCAGCTTTGGTACGGGTAATCAATAAAGCCTGTCCTTCATTTTCGGCAGCAGCCTTCAAATTGTTCGAAGCCACCACGCGTGACATGGATTTAATAATTTCTTCATCAAACGTAATATCGTTCAACTGAATATCAATCATGTGATAACCCCATTCAGCCAATGTATCATCCAAATGTTTTTTTACCTCCAGAATAATTTCGGTACGAAGTCCAAGTATCTCTGCTTGTTTTTTAGTCGCCACAAAACTACGTATCGTACCTTCAATAGTACGAATCAAAGCCTGCATAAAGCTACGTTCATCCACAAATTTAAATGCCACATTTTTAATGGTTTCATCGGCCTGATTAAAAACTGCATAAAGCAACATGGCCTTAAAATAAACATTTGCCTGATCCTGCGATACAGCCTGAAATTCCAATTCAGCCGAACGATTTTGAATACTGATACGTTTGTACACCATTTCAATCAGCGGGATTTTAAAGTTCAGACCCGGTGCCATAATACGGCGATACTTGCCGAAAACAGTAATAACAGCCACGCTGCCCTGATTTACAGTTACAAATCCAGAAAAAATAAAGAGGAGAATAATTACTCCAAGAATGATAAGTCCAATTGGTAGTTCCATACGATATTGATTTTAAGTTGATTAAAGTTTTTAAAGGCTGTAGTTTAAATATGCGTTGTAATTAATGTTTGGTATCTATCATTTATCAATCTATACCTATTTAAAGAGAATATATCTTCTGTAGAACCGTTT
>JADGPS010000015.1 GCA_017882285.1 Paludibacter sp.
GATAATGACAAAAAAAGCTGGCAAGAGTTAGTAAAAAAAACACAAGATACAGGTGCACACGGAATTGAATTAAATTTCGGATGTCCTCACGGAATGGTTGAAAGAGGCATGGGGGCTTCCGTTGGGCAAGATCCTGAAATTGCCAGAATGGTGGTGGAATGGGTGATGGAAGTAGCTCAAATTCCGGTAATCACAAAACTTACTCCCAACGTGCATTCGGTAGTTCCTACTGCTAAAGCAGTGGTAGAAGCCGGTTCGAACGGTTTATCTTTAATCAACACAATCCAGTCGGTTACCGGAATTGATTTGGATACACTTGTACCAAATCCAAATGTGGGCGGACAGTCAGTTTTTGGTGGATATTGTGGTCCGGCAATTAAGCCTATTGCTTTAAAAATGCTCACATCACTTTCGCAAAATGAAGTTTTTCGCAACACTCCCATTTCCGGAATTGGTGGAATAAGTACCTGGCGTGATGCTGCAGAATTTATTTTATTGGGTGCTCAAAATGTTCAAATTTGCACCGCAGCCATGATAAATGGATTTAAAATTATTACCGATTTGTGTGATGGTTTGAATAATTGGATGGACGAAAAAGGATTCGCGACAATTGATGATTTCGTTGGATTATCCATTCCAAAAATGACAAAATGGGAAGAGCTGGATATTAATTATCATATTGTGGCAAAAATTAATCAAGATGCTTGTATTCGTTGCGGTTTGTGCCACATTGCCTGCGAAGATACTTCGCATCAAGCCATTTCAATTGAAAGGGGAAATCCATACAATACTTATACGGTTAAAGAAGAAGAATGCGTAGGCTGTAATTTGTGTAAAATTGTATGCCCTGTTAAAGATTGTATTAGCATGGAGGAAAAACGAAAAGCAGCTGAATATCTCAATTGGACTGAATTTCAACGAAGAGGAATGCCGTTGAACGATCATTGATTTAGAAAATTGTACTTGCAAAAATCTATGACTTACATGGTGATACAATGCTGATAATCTAAAATCAGTTTCAACAATAAGTAAATCCGGCTGAACCTCTTCATGAGCTTCAAACGGATTTGTTTTGTATTGGATATTATTCTTTCAGTGTTTCTTCGGTTGGAATAGGAATATCATCAGGAGTATCAGCTTCTTCGAGTGTCGATGAGTCCGAAGCTATTGAATCGGGTGGTAAAACGGTATGACAACCGTAATTGCGCGATATTTTTTCCTTCGGTTTGGTTGGAAATTTGCCACGATACTGTGTCAACGATTTATCTGCCAGAACTTTTTCCATGAAAAGGGCAAATATTGGTAAAGCGGTTCGGCTTCCCTGACCCAATTCACCGGTACGGAAATGGACACTGCGATGTTCGCCGCCAACCCAGGCACCGCCAACTAATTTGGATGTAACGCCCACAAACCATGCATCGGAATGGTTGGATGAAGTTCCGGTTTTTCCTCCGAAATCAGTATCGTAATGAAATAAATTCCAACCCCATAGTGCTTGCGAAGTTCCACCCGGCTCGGTCATACCGCCTTTAAGTAATTCTGTCATCAACCATGCATCTTCGTAAGGAATTGCCCTATGTTGTTCGGTATTGGGTTCATAAATCACATTCCCATCTTTATCTTCGATGCGGGTAATCAGAATTGGATCATGATTTATCCCTTCGTTAACAACTGTTCCGAACGAATTTACGAGTTCCAATAGCGAAACATCTGAAGATCCGAGACAAATTGATGGTTGGTTTTCCAACTTGGTTTTAATCCCTAATAAATAGGCATATTTGATTATATCGGGAATTCCCACTTGCTGAGCAATTTGCACAGCTATGGTATTAATGGATTGAGCAAAAGCATTCTTCAATGAAACAGGATAACCTAAAGAATAACCGTTTGCATTGTGTGGAGTCCAGTTTTTTGTTTGTCCGTTTTCGGTATATTTCCAAGTTACTTGCTTGTCGACCATCATGTCACAAGGCGACATACCATGCATCATGGCAGCTGTATAAACAAAAATCTTAAATGTGGAACCCGGTTGGCGTTTGGATTGAGCTACCTTATCGTATTGCCAGAATTTAAAATCAATATCGCCCACCCATGCTTTTACATTTCCGGTTTGGGGTTCCATTGCCACGAAACTGCTGTGCATGAAGTGATTCATATAGCGAATAGAGTCCATGATACTCATGGTCACTTCTTTCTCACCCAAATCATAATCGAAAACTTTGGTGGGATGTGGTAGATTCAGATATTTATTAATTGAATCGGGATTATTGTTGTATCTGGCTGATAAAATGGAATATGCTTTTGTTTTACGGGCAATATCTTCAACGAAATTGACTATATCTTTATGGTTCTCGTCCTGCCAGGGATTCTGGCCGCGCCAGTGATCCCAAAACTTACGCTGAATAGCCCGCATTTGTTTATTTACGGCTTCTTCGGCATATTTTTGCATGCGTGAATCGATAGTTACAAAGATTTTCAATCCATCCGAAAAAATATCGTATCCGTTTTCATCTTCCCAATCCTGTAAGTATTTTTCAAGATAAGTGCGGAAATAAAGTGCGTCACCATCGTAGGTTTGTTCAACATTGTAATTTAACTGAATAGGAATTAGTTTCAACGAATCGCATTCGTGTTGGGTAATTACTTTTTGCTTTACCAGATTATCTAAAACCACATTACGACGTTCCATCGAACGTTTTGGGTGTGTAATGGGACTATAAGTGGTTGTTGCTTTCAAAAGTCCAACCAAAGTAGCTGATTGTTCGTAATTCAGTTTTGACGGAGCGGTATTGAAAAATGTTTTGGCAGCAGTATGTATTCCAAAAGCATTACTTCCAAAATCAACTGTATTGAAATACATAGTCAAAATGTCCTTTTTGCTGTAAAAAATTTCAATTTTTACCGCCGTAGTCCATTCCTTGGTTTTGCTGATAATCAGTTTCAACCCCGGGATGTAGCCAAATAAGCCCGTAGAATACTGATTACGAGTTTTAAACATATTTTTTACCAATTGTTGGGTAATTGTACTTGCGCCACGACTTTTGCCTTTAGCCATATCTTTCAGTGCCGCAAAAACACCCTGAATATCGATGCCGAAATGTTGGTAAAAGCGTTCGTCCTCTGTCGAAATCAGCGTTTTAATCAGTTTTGGAGAAATCTCATCATATACTACCGGAGTTCTGTTTTCGCGGAAATATTTCCCCAACACTTTACCGTCGGAGGTGTAAATAATAGAAGCTGTTGATTGATTCGGATTGTTTATACTCTGTAACCCTGGTGATTTACCGAATAACCACAAGAAATTAATATCAACAATAAATAAATAAAGTAGGAATAAAACAATAGAAGTAATAAAAATATTGGCAATTTTACGATACCAAACAAGCCCACGATATCTCACCAGACGTGCTTTTCTCCAATTGATAAATTTTGTCCACCAAACTTTGATAAACTTCCAAACGAAGGGTAGTAGAGTTAGAAACTTCCCCCACCATTTCAAAACAAACTCTTTGACAACCTGAAGTTGAATAGTGTTTTTTCTCTGCATATTTAATTGTAGAATTTTGGTACAAAGTTACAGCAAAAGATGGAATTCCGAATACATTTTGTGGTTTTGCTGTTATATTTGAATATTTTAAAATTTCACGGACAAATTAAGCAATTATGATTGTTGTAAGTTCGGATAAAATAAGTTGACGTTGATTTTTGGTACTTTCGTAACAAAGATTTGGTTATAAAAGTAGAAAATTCTTTATACGTACTAAATAGCGAACAAAACTTCACACAAATTGTTTTTCATGTCAAATCAATTAAAAACAATCAACAATATGAAATTAAATATCGCGACTTTATTCCTTTCTTTTTTCTCCATTTTCACTTCCAACGGACAAGAAAAAATAGCAGGTCAGAATTTTTACCAATTCAAAGCCAAATCATTACAGGGAAAAGAAATAAAAATGAAGGACTACGAAGGGAAAGTAGTTTTGATAGTAAATGTTGCCAGCAAATGTGGCTTCACCCCACAATACGAAGGACTGGAAAATCTTTACAAAAAGTTTAACTCAAAGGGGTTGGTAATTCTCGGCTTTCCATGCAATCAGTTTGCAAGTCAGGAACCCGGTAATGCTCAAGAAATAGCTAAATTTTGCTCATTGACTTATGGCGTAAACTTTCCTATGTTTTCGAAAATTGACGTTAATGGCGTAAATGCTCATCCGCTTTACAAATACCTCAAAAAGGCGCTTCCCGGAACTCTTACAAACGAAATTAAATGGAATTTTACTAAATTCCTGCTCGACCGAAAAGGAAATCCGATAAAACGTTTCGCCCCCAACGTGAAACCAGAAGAAATTACCGACGATATAGAAAAACTGCTGGCTGGGAAATAAAAATACTATGTTTGCTTTATGAGGTGTTGTTAAGTTAAAACTCCGTTTTGTCTTTCAACAAAGCGGAGTTCCTTTTATCTTTTATCTTGGCTCTTAGTTCTACTCTTGACACGTACAAACCAAATTCCGATCACCAAACGCATTATCAACCCGTGCCACGTTTACCCAGAATTTATTTTCAGCTACCCAGGCGGTTGGATAAGCAGCTTTGGTGCGGCTGTATGGGTGATTCCACTCGTCACCCACGATTGCATATTCAGGGTGAGGCGCATTCAGTAATACATTGTCGGTTTTGTCGGCTGTTCCGTTCTCGACTTCTTTTATTTCGGCATAAATCTGCAACATCGCGTCGGCAAAACGGTCCAGTTCTGCCAACGATTCACTTTCGGTCGGTTCAATCATCAACGTTCCATGTACAGGAAACGATAATGTCGGTGCATGGAAACCATAATCCATCAATCGTTTGGCAATATCGGTTTCCGTAACGCCGGAAGTCGCTTTGAAATTGCGTGCTTCCAGAATCAATTCATGACCAACCCATCCATTTTCGCCGGTATAAAGCACTCCGTAACTATCTTTCAGGCGTGCAGCCAGATAATTGGCATTTAAAATAGCAATTTTCGTGGCACGTGTCAAACCTTCTTCACCCAACATGCGAATATATCCGTACGTAATGGGCAAAATGCTGGCGCTGCCGTAAGGCGCTGCCGAAACAGTGTTTTGTCCAAAGGTTTTGCTTGGAAGAAATACTGCCAAATGTGCTGCCACACAAATTGGTCCTACACCCGGACCGCCGCCACCGTGCGGAATGGCAAAAGTTTTGTGCAAATTCAAGTGACAAACATCGGCACCTATTGTTCCGGGATTGGTCAATCCAACCTGTGCGTTCATGTTGGCACCATCCATATACACCTGACCGCCATTTTGGTGAATTGTTTCACACATTTCCTTGATATGTGCTTCAAAAATTCCGTGTGTGGAAGGATAAGTAATCATACAACCGGCTAATTTATCTTTGTTCGCTTCGGCTTTTTCGTTCCAGTCGGTCAGGTCGGTGTTTCCACCTTCATCGCATTTCACCACGATAATTTCAAAACCAGCCTGATGTGCCGAAGCAGGGTTCGTTCCGTGAGCCGAAGCGGGAATCAACAACGTATTTCTGTTTGTTTCGCCTTTCGATTTGAAGTATTCACGAATGGTCATCAATCCGGCATATTCACCGGCAGCTCCTGAATTTGGTTGCAAACTGCAAGCCGTAAATCCGGTAATAGCCGTCAGGTATTTTTCCAGTTCCAAAATCAGTTCATTGTAACCTTCGGTCTGGTTGGCAGGAGCCAAAGGATGCATTCCACCAAACTCTGCACGACTCAACGGAAGTAATTCCGAAGCGGCGTTCAGTTTCATAGTGCACGAACCGAGCGAAATCATGGAGTGAGTCAACGAAATATCACGACGTTCCAACTTTTTGATATAACGCATCATTTCCGTTTCGCTGTGGTACTTGCTAAATACTTCGTTGGTAAGGAAATCGGTTGTACGTTCCAGACTTTCGTCAAACGATTTCAAACCGTCTAAATCGTCTTCTTCACCGTAAACAGCCGCATTATCGACCGCCAAAGCCAGGATTTCAATCAGAGTATTCACATCTTCAATATCGGTTGTTTCATCGAAACTGACGCCGAATTCACCTGTTTCGAAGTAATGGAAGTTCACTTCAAATTCTAACGCAATTTTTTTGAATTTTTCTACCGAAACTCCTTCGGGTAAACTGATCTTCAATGTGTCGAAGAAGTTTTCATTTTCCTGAGAGAAACCGTAAACCGGAAGTATTTCGTTGATATAAGTGGCAATGGCATGAATGCGTTGTGCGATGGATTTAATTCCTTGCGCTCCATGATAAACTGTGTAAAATCCGGCCATGGAAGCCAACAATGCTTGTGCAGTACAAATATTCGACGTTGCTTTTTCGCGTTTAATATGCTGTTCGCGTGTTTGCAAAGCCATGCGCAAAGCAGGTTTGCCATTTGCATCTTTACTAATTCCAATAATTCGTCCGGGCATATCGCGTTTAAATTCGTCGCGCGTGGCAAAATAAGCAGCTGAAGGACCACCAAATCCCATAGGAATTCCCCAACGTTGGGTGGAACCAAAACAAATATCTGCGCCCCATTCTCCGGGAGGTGTCAGTAATGCCAGACTTAAAATATCGGCATCCACAGCCACTTTGCAACCCGCAGCATGAGCTTCGTTTACAAATTCTGCATAATCTTCAATGTTTCCGTTTGCATTCGGATATTGGATAATTGCACCAAAATGTGAATTTGAAAATTTACATGTGTCATAATTTCCAATTTTCAATTGAATGCCTTGTGCTGCAGCACGTGTTTTAAGAACCGCCAAAATGGAAGGAAAACAATTTTGATCGACGAAAAGCACATTCGCATTGTCTTTAACTTGTTCACGACTGCGCAGATTGAACATCATGGTGGCAGCTTCGGCAGCGGCAGTGGCTTCGTCGAGTAATGAAGCATTGGCAAGCGGCATTCCGGTGAAATCGCAAACAGCAGTTTGAAAATTCAACAAAGCTTCCAATCGTCCTTGCGAAATTTCGGCTTGATATGGCGTGTAAGACGTGTACCACGATGGGTTTTCGAACACATTTCGTTGAATCACGGCAGGCGTGCAAGTGTCGTACCAACCCTGGCCGATATAGGAAGTAAAAAGTTTATTTTTAGAGGCAATTTCTGCAATATGTTCGGCATATTGTCGCTCAGTAAGCGCTTCCGGCAGTTCAATTGCTTCGTTTAATCGAATAGAGTTTGGGATAGTTTGAGCAATCAACTCATCGAGATTGTTTACACCAACGGTTTGAAGCATAAGTGCTTCGTCTTGTTCTGAAATGCCTATGTGGCGAGCTTGCAGCAAGTCTTTCATGATGAAAATAATTTTTAATTTCGTGCCTCAAAGGTACTTGTTTCTTTTAGAAAACGAATTATAAACAGGAGAAAAAATGAGTAAAGAACTAAGCATTTTCGGACAAATTTCAATTCGAAACTTATCGTTGATATTAATCACAAATAGAAACAAAACCGGTCGTTTTTAATATAAAGTCTAAACATTTAAACCTATTGAAGATAAGATTGTTTTATGCATAAATATTGGTAATACCTCGCCAATTGTGAATTGGAAATTAATAAATTGGAAATTTATATTATGCTTCACAACATTCGTAAACAATACATTTTTTCTACTTTGGACGAACAAAATGTTCTTCCAGATCCCTTCGATCAGTTCGATATATGGCTACAAGCGGCCATTGAAAGCGATCAATTAGAACCAACTGCAATGGTTCTTTCAACGGTTGATGAATTTTACCAACCTCATTCGAGAATAGTTTTACTAAAAGAATTATCAGCGAAAGGTTTTGTTTTTTATACCAATTACGAAGGACACAAAGCACAACAAATGGCCCAGAATAACCGGGTTTCTTTGTTGTTTTTTTGGCCTGCTTTGGAACGACAGGTTCGAGTGACTGGTACTGTTGAAAAAATCAGCGAAACGATCTCAACATCCTATTTTAAGACTCGTCCGGTTGATAACCAACTGGGTGCGTGGGCTTCGCCACAAAGTCAACTAATTCACTCAACCGATTTTTTGGAAAAACAGTTTCAGTATTATCAACAAAAATTCGGAAATGGAGTGCCGAAACCACCACATTGGGGCGGCTATGCAGTGAAACCGAGTTCCATTGAGTTTTGGCAGGGCAGAGTTAACCGGTTGCACGACCGTTTGTTATTCACTAAAGAATCCGGTGTGTGGAAAATTTTCAGATTGGCACCATAAACAGTTGATAGTTCATAGTTCATAGTTTACAGTTTATCATTTCTATGTATATTGACGGAATATGAGTACCTTTGTGCCGCTTTATACAAAAAATAGATGAACTTTACCGACTTTAATATCAATTCTCCGCTACTCAATGCTCTTACCGATTTAGGAATTTCACAACCAACGACTATTCAGGAAAAAGCTTATCCCGTTGTCATGTCCGGTCGCGACATGGTGGGAATAGCACAAACCGGTACCGGAAAAACGATTGCTTATTTGCTTCCTTGTCTTCGTCAATGGAAATTTACAAAAGAAAAACATCCTCAAATATTGGTGGTTGTTCCGACTCGAGAACTTGTAATTCAGGTGGTTGAACAAGTAGAAAAATTGACAACTTACATGAACGTTCGGATTGTTGGCGTGTATGGTGGCGTGAATATGATTCGCCAAACTCCTTTGGTGGTGGCAGGTGTTGATGTGTTAGTGGCAACTCCCGGTCGTTTGTTGGATTTAGCATTAAATGGAAGTTTAAAATTGAAATCAATCAAACGATTTGTGATTGACGAAGTTGATGAAATGCTGAATCTCGGTTTTCGGCCGCAATTGGTTCGCATTATCGATTTGTTGCCGGCAAAACGTCAGAATCTGATGTTTTCGGCTACTATTTCAGAAGAATTGAAGGATTTGGTTCACGATTTTTTTGTTGAACCGATTGAAATTGAAGCAGCTCCAACCGGAACACCACTTGAAAATATCAAACAAATCGGGTTTCGCGTTCCAAACTTTTACACCAAGGTAAATATGCTGGAATTCTTGTTGAATAACCATCCGGAGTTTTCAAAAGTATTGGTTTTTACTTCCACCAAAAAACTTGCCGATGCGTTGTACGACAAAATTGCGCACAAATTTCCGGAACAATTTGGACTGATTCACTCCAATAAGAGCCAGAATAACCGCTTTGAATCCATGAGAGGTTTCAAGGAAAGTGAATATCGAGTGTTGATTGCTACGGATATTGTGGCTCGTGGACTCGATATTTCGGATGTGTCTCACGTGGTCAACTTCGATGTTCCGGAAGTTCCCGAGCATTATATGCACCGAATTGGTCGTACAGGTCGTGCTGATAAAAAAGGTGTTGCGCTGACTTTTATCACCAAGGCAGACAAGGAAAATCGCGAAGCAATAGAAGCTTTGATGAATCGTAAAATTCCGATGGCTGCTATGCCTGTAGAAGTGGAGGTTTCAAAAGAATTGACAATGGATGAAATGCCGCAAGTGAAAATGAAAAATGTACTTGTTTCAATGCCAAAGAAAGAAGAAGGTGGTGAGGCATTTCATGAGAAAAAAGGAAAAAACCTGAAAGTAAACATGAAAATAAGACGGAAGGAATCAATGCGTTTGAAATATAGCAAACCAAAAACCAGAGGACAGAAGAAGAATTAGTTTTTAATCGGTTGTATATGATATAAAAAACAGGCTATCTCATTGCGAGATAGCCTGTTTTATTTGTAAATTGACTCTCGAATTTAGTTTCTCAATGCAGCTTGTGCAGCAGCCAAACGGGCAATAGGTACGCGGAACGGAGAGCAGCTTACATAGTTCAAACCTACGCGATGGCAGAATTCTACTGATGAAGGTTCGCCTCCATGTTCTCCACAAATACCAACTTTCAGGTCAGGTCGAACAGAACGTCCTTTTTCGGTTGCCATTTGTACCAATTGACCAACACCAATTTGGTCAAGTACCTGGAATGGGTCTGCTTTCAAAATTTTCTTTTCAAGATAAATCGGCAAGAATGAAGCAATATCATCGCGTGAATATCCGAAAGTCATTTGCGTTAAGTCATTGGTTCCAAAAGAGAAGAATTCGGCGGTTACAGCAATTCGATCAGCTGTTAAGCAAGCACGAGGAATTTCTATCATAGTTCCTACTTTGAACGCGATGCTGTCGCCTCTTTCTTCAAACAGTTTGGCAGCTGTTTCACGGATAATTTTATCTTGTTCGTTGAACTCGAACTTGATACCAACCAATGGAACCATTATTTCAGGAAGAACCTTGATTCCTTTTTTCTTGAGAACCAAAGCAGCCCCAAGAATAGCACGGGTTTGCATTTCAGTGATTTCAGGGAATGTGATTCCTAAACGACAACCACGGTGACCTAACATAGGGTTTTGTTCGTGAAGCGCATCAACACGTTGTTTGATAACTTTTATGGAAACGCCCATGGCTTCAGCCATTTCCTGTTGACCTTTTTCATCGTGAGGAACAAATTCGTGCAACGGTGGGTCAATAAGTCGAACAGTAACAGGACAACCTGCCATGGCTTCAAAAATTCCTTCAAAGTCAGTTTCCTGATAAGGAAGAATTTTTGCCAAAGCTATGCGACGTCCGGCTTCATCTTCTGCCAAAATCATTTCGCGCATGGCTTTGATTTTTTCTCCTTCGAAGAACATGTGTTCGGTGCGGCAAAGACCAATTCCGGTTGCACCAAATTTGCGGGCAACCATTGCATCGTGAGGCGTATCGGCATTTGTACGAACTGTCATTCTTGTGTGTTTATCAGCCAAAGTCATAAGTTCTGCAAAATCGGCATCCAATTCAGCTTCCGTTGTACCCACTTTTCCTAAAAAAATATCACCGGTCGAACCGTTAAGGGAAATATAATCACCTTCTTTTACTGTTATGCCGTCAACTTCCATTACTTTGTTTGCATAATCAATTTTCAACGTTCCCGCACCTGAAACACAGCATTTGCCCATACCACGAGCCACAACTGCAGCGTGAGAAGTCATACCACCACGGGCAGTCAATATTCCCTGTGCAGCAGCCATACCGGCCAAATCTTCGGGCGATGTTTCAACACGAACCATGATTACTTTTTCGCCACTGGCAGCCCATTCTGCTGCATCATCGGCATTGAAAACGACTCTACCCGAAGCAGCTCCGGGAGAAGCAGCCAATCCTTTAGCAATCAGTTTGGCGTTTTCGATGGCCGTTTTATCAAAAATGGGGTGAAGTAATTCGTCTAATCTATTTGGATCGATTCGCAAAATGGCTGTTATTTCGTCAATTATACCTTGGTGGAACATGTCGATGGCAATTTTCACCATGGCAGCACCGGTACGTTTTCCATTGCGAGTTTGCAAGAACCACAATTTACCTTCTTGTACGGTAAATTCCATGTCTTGCATATCTTTATAGTGATTTTCCAATTTTGTTTGGATAGCATCTAATTCTTTATAAATCGAAGGCATTGCTTCTTCCATCGAAGGATATTTGGCTAAACGATTTGCTTCCGATATGCCTGCTAAAACAGCCCAACGTTGTGAACCTTCTTTTGTAATTTGTTGTGGAGTACGAATTCCGGCAACTACGTCTTCACCTTGTGCATTTATCAAATACTCACCAATGAAAATGTCTTCGCCGGTAGCTGCATCACGGCTGAAACAAACACCGGTGGAAGATGTTTCGCCCATGTTTCCAAAAACCATCGATTGTACGCTTACGGCTGTTCCCCATTCGGCAGGAATTCCTTCCATTTTGCGATAAAAAATAGCACGGTCGTTCATCCAAGAGTCAAATACAGAGCAAATTGCACCCCAAAGTTGTTCGTAAGCCGAATCGGGGAAGTTATGACCTGTTTGTTTCAAAACAGCAGCTTTAAATTTAGTCACCAATTCTTTCAAATCGTCAACCGAAAGCTGAGTGTCTAATTCTACGCCTCTGGTTTTTTTTACATGTTCTATAATTTCTTCAAAAGGGTCAATATCATTTTTGTTTACTGGTTTCATTCCTAAAACCACGTCGCCGTACATTTGTACAAAACGGCGGTATGAATCCCAGGCAAAACGAGCATTTCCGGTTTTGCGAATTAAACCTTCAACAACTGCATCGTTTAAACCTAAGTTTAAAATGGTGTCCATCATACCCGGCATGGAAGCGCGAGCACCCGAACGTACTGAAACCAACAATGGATTTTCAATATCACCGAATTTAGAATTCATCAGTTTTTCAACTCCGGCAATGGCTTTTTCAACTTCAGGTTTCAAAAGCTCTACTACTTTATCTTTTCCCAATGCAAAATACTCAGTACAAACATCAGTGGTGATAGTGAATCCAGGAGGAACCGGCACTCCAATCAAATTCATTTCAGCGAGATTTGCTCCTTTTCCTCCGAGCAAATTTTTCATGTCTGCTTTTCCTTCAGCTTGTCCATTACCAAAAGTATAGACTCTTTTTGTGTAACTCATATTAGATTATTAAATTTATAAATAAATTATTTACTTCATTTTTTAGAGTTGCAAAGTTAGTTTTTTTTTGGAAGAAATAAAAATTAAAAATTAAAAAACTAATCTTTTTTTAATGCAAATATAAAAACAAAAAATCCCGAATGAAATGAATCGTTCGGGATTTCCTTATAAATTAATATCTTTTTTTGTAGCCGCTACTTTTACGGTCACCACCACCTGAGTAAGGACGGCTTCCTCGATCGCTTGATTCTCGCTTGCGCCATGGTTTTTCTTCGCTTCCGGCACTTCCGGCACTCGCTGCAGGACGAGAACCACGATCACCACCTCTCCAGCTGCTTCCACCTGAGCGCGGTTCAGAACTGCGTTCGCTGCGTTGGCGATATTCAGGTTTGCGACTTCCACCGCCTTCGAATGTTTTGCTTCCTTTTGCTTCTGATACAACATAATCTGTTTCACCAGCAAATGCCAAAACTACTTTTTCTACCTGATCGGAAAACACATCGAAAAACGTAAATTTATTGGTTACTTCAATAGCTCCAATGCTGATGGATTTGTCGCCGGTTACATCATTGATGATTCCCAAAAAGCGTTTTGGATCAATACCTTCTTTTTCTCCGACATTCATTTTCAAACGAACTTTGTTGCCGGTTCTGCTTCCGCGTTCACCACGTTCTCCTCTTTCCGGACGGTCACCACGTTCCGGTCTGTCGCTTCGTTCGCCACGTTCCCTTACATGTTCGTGATAGTTTAGATCTTCGGCATCTTTGTAATAATCAAGGAATCGGTTGAATTCCAACGATACGAATCGTTTCAGAATTTCTTCTTTCGACAATCCTTCCAATTGTTTCATGATTTGTGGAATGTAAGGTGCAATTTGTTCTTCGCTCACTTCCACATTTTGCATGCGGTCAATCATAAAAAACAATTGCTTTTTACACACTTCCAACCCGTTCGGAATTTGTTGTTGTTCAAAAGTTTTGCGAAGCATGCGCTCTATATCTTTGATTTTGAACTTTTCTTTGGAATGGATAATGGAAACCGAAACCCCTTTTTTATTGACACGACCGGTACGACCGCTACGATGCGTATAGATTTCTATATCATCCGGGAGGTTATAATTGATTATGTGCGTCAAATCGCTTACGTCCAATCCGCGCGCAGCCACATCGGTTGCCACCAATAATTGAATGTTACGGATACGGAATTTTTGCATGACTGTATCGCGTTGAGCTTGCGAAAGATCGCCATGAAGTGCATCCGCATTGTAACCGTCGTGCATTAAATGATCAGCCACTTCTTTGGTTTCCTGACGGGTACGGCAGAATACAATCCCATAAATGTCGGGATTCAAATCCACGATACGTTTCAATACCAGATAACGTTGTTTTGCTTGTGAAATATAATAGATATGCTCAACATTTTCAGCGCCCGAATTTTTAGTTCCAACGGTAATTTCCTCGAAATTCTTCATATACCGACGTGCGATATTGGCAATTTCCTTGGGCATGGTAGCTGAGAAAAGCATCGTACGGCGTGTAGCCGGAGTGCGCTCCAGAATAGTTTCAATGTCTTCTTTGAAACCCATGTTCAGCATTTCGTCTGCTTCATCAAGTACCAAAAAGTCAATCGCTCCCAATTCAATTTTACCGCGTTCAATCAGGTCAATCAAACGACCTGGAGTTGCTACAATAATTTGTGGCGGAGTGTCTAACTGGCGCAATTGTGTACGAATATCTTCGCCGCCATACACCGGCACAATGCGCATTCCACGCATGTTTTTGGAATATCCTTTCAAATCGTTTGCAATCTGTATACACAATTCGCGTGTTGGTGCCAGCACAAGTGCCTGAACTTCTTTGCGACTTGCATCGATCATATTCAATACCGGCAACCCGAAGGCTGCAGTTTTCCCGGTTCCTGTTTGAGCTAATGCGACTAAATCGGCGGTTTGCTCCAGCATAAACGGGATCACTTTTTCTTGTACGGGCATAGGTTGCTCGTAGCCAAGTTCTTCAATGGCCGATAAAATATCGTCCTTCAAATTCAATTCTCTAAATGTCATTTGTTTGTTTTTAGTACACGTTTTTAAGCATTCATCCGGCGATAATTTCATTCGTTAATGAAAACGTGTACCATTTTGGTAAGCCTACTGCTACTATAATGCAGTGAAATTCGGATATTTACTCCCAACGTATAGTTGTTTTTAAATCGGGTGCAAAGGTAGTGAAAATAATTGAGAATTTAGTTCATTGTAATAAAAATAAGTTGCAAGGGGTAATTGAGTGGATTAAATTGATTAGAACAACTGATTTGATAGAGTTAAAGGAGTAAAATATCAAATATTCTAGCTTCCATCTGTCTTGTATTATCGATTTTTTTTGATTAATTTTGCAACCAGTTCTCATATTAATATGTAATTGGAAATCAAACCAATAATAATTTCGTTTATGAAATCAATGACTAAAAGTGCTTTAGAAATTGCACGTGCTGCTTATGAACCCAAGTTGCCTGCTGCGCTAAATGGCAATGTAGTACTTAAGGAAGGTGCCGAAACCGAATCGATTGCTGACCAGATTGACATTAGAAACTTGTTCCCTAACACCTACGGCATGCCGTTGGTAACTTTCGAAACAGGTCCAAAAAAAGAATATCCTATTGTAGGTGTAGGCGTTATTCTTTCGGGTGGACAGGCACCGGGCGGACACAATGTGATTTGTGGTTTGTTTGACGGACTGAAAGCCCTGCATCCTGAAAATAAATTATACGGTTTTTTAGGCGGTCCAAGCGGATTGGTTGATCATCAATATATTCAACTTACGGCAGAAATTGTTGACGAATATCGCAATACAGGCGGTTTCGACATTATTGGTTCCGGACGTACCAAACTCGAGGAAGAATGGCAATATGATAAAGGGGCTGAAATTTGCGAAAAACTTGAAATAAATGCCATCGTTATTATTGGCGGCGATGATTCCAATACGAATGCCTGCGTTTTGGCTGAATATTATTCCCAACGGAATACCGGAGTTCAAGTAATCGGTTGTCCAAAAACAATTGATGGCGATTTGAAAAACGAAATGATTGAAACTTCATTCGGATTTGACACCGCTTGTAAAGTGTATTCTGAATTAATTGGGAATATTCAACGCGATGCTAATTCTGCTAAGAAATACTGGCACTTTATCCGGTTGATGGGCCGTTCGGCTTCGCATATTACGCTGGAGTGTGCTTTCCAGAGTCAACCTAATATTTGCATTGTTTCCGAAGAAGTGGAGGCAAAAAATATGACGTTGAACGATGTAGTCGAAGAAATTGTAAAAGTAGTTGTATATAGGGCTAAACATGATTTAAACTTCGGAACAATCCTGATTCCGGAAGGTTTAATCGAGTTCATTCCTGCCATGAAAAAACTGATTGCTGAACTGAACGACTTATTGGTTCAGAACGATGATTTTAACGCATTAGTTTCTGATGACGAAAAACGAGAATATGTAAAGGGGATGCTTTCACACGACAGTTGCGAGATCTATCGCAGTTTACCAAAAGGAATTGCCAAACAATTGACACTCGACCGCGACCCACACGGAAACGTTCAGGTTTCATTAATTGAAACAGAAAAATTGTTAATTGAAATGGTGGCAAAACGATTGGCACAACTTAAAGCGGAAGGAAAGTACAAAGGTAAATTTGCATCTATCAACCACTTTTTTGGTTACGAAGGACGTTGTGCTATCCCATCGAATTTTGATGCTGACTATACTTATTCATTGGGTTATACGGCAGCAATTTTAATTTCCGAAGGGAAAACGGGTTATATGGCTTGTATTCGCAACCTGATTGCACCTGCAGCAAAATGGATTGCCGGCGGTGTGCCTATTACGATGATGATGAACATGGAACATCGCAACGGGAAAATGAAACCGGTTATACAAAAAGCGTTGGTAAGGTTGGATGGTGCTCCATTCAAATATTTTGAATCGGTTCGCGAAGACTGGGCTGACGATAAAATCAGCTATATTTATCCCGGACCAATTCAATATTACGGTCCAACCGAAGTGTGCGACCAACCAACAAAAACGCTGTTGTTGGAACAAGGGAAATAAAAACCTTTTGCCTTAAGTGCCTTAGGCGTTATTTACTTCCTTTGGTCGTGATATTTGCTTTGCGATATTAAAATTGATTTACAATCGCCACTGTATTACACACCACCACACCGGCAGTTTCGGTCCTTAACCGACTATTGCCCAACGAAACCGGAACAAAACCAAGTGAAATTGCTTTCTGAACTTCTTCTTTGCTGAAATCGCCTTCGGGTCCAATCAATATAAGTATATCCGACGATTTCTTCATTTCATTTTGAAGTAGTTTTTTGTCTTCTTCGTAACAATGCGCGATAAACTTCTGACTTGCGTGATGTTTCTTCATTAATTCATCAAACATGCAAAGCGGATTCAGCTTGGGAAAGTAAGCTTTCACAGATTGTTTGGATGCCGAAATAATTATTTTCTCCAAACGTTCTTCTTTTACGTTCTTCCGTTCGGAAAAACGACTAATGATAGGTGTAATTTCATCAATGCCAATTTCAGTGGCTTTTTCGATAAACCACTCTATTCGTTCTATATTTTTGGTAGGTGCAATGGCAATATGCAGTTTGTAATCTCGTTTACCAAACCCGGTTTGTGTTTCAATAATTTCAAAATCACAATGTTTCGGGTGCGGATTAGTGATTTGAGCTTTGTAATAGCCTCCGGCTCCATCTACCACGACAATTTCGTCACCGATCTGCAAACGCAAAACTTTGACTGCATGTTGCGATTCTTCTTCAGGAAGAACGTTGCCGGAAGCCAGATTTGGAACGTAAAATAAAGCCATGACCCCTAACCCCTAAAGGGGAAATAAGTTAGTATTAACTATAAAAAATCTTAAATCAAAGACGAAAGTATTTAAATCCCCCTTTAGGGGTTAGGGGTCAATAAATTTCCCCTTTAGCAGCTAATAAAGTATTTTTTAGCAACGAAACGATCGTCATGGGTCCTACACCACCCGGAACCGGCGTGATAAATGAACATTTCGGAGCCACTTCATCGAATTTTACATCACCACTCAGCCGGAAACCGCTTTTGGTTCTGTTGGACGGAACGCGAGTTGTTCCAACATCGATAACTGTGGCACCTTCTTTTACCATATCGGCAGTGAGGAATTCAGGCTTTCCCAACGCAGCAATAATGATATCAGCCTGCAGGCAAATTTCTTTCAGATTTTTAGTGCGACTGTTGCAAACGGTAACTGTAGCATCGCCCGGATACCCTTTTTGCATCATCAACGAAGCCACCGGTTTACCAACGATATTGCTGCGCCCGATGACCACACAGTTTTTACCGGATGTAGGGATTTCATATTGTTTAATTAATTCCATAATTCCCGAAGGCGTAGCCGAAACAAAACAAGGCAAACCTATTGACATCCGTCCAACATTAACGGGATGAAAACCATCCACATCTTTGCGATAATCAATGGCTTCGATTACTTTTTGTTCGGAAATATGTTTTGGTAAAGGCAACTGAACGATAAAACCATCCAATCCATTGTCCTTATTAAGATCATCAATTTTAGCAAGTAATTCATTTTCAGTTACGTCGTCTTCAAACGTAATTTTGGTAGAGGTAAAACCAACTTGTTCGCACGATTTCACTTTATGAGCCACATACGTTTCGCTACCACCATTATGACCAACAATAATGACAGCCAAATGCGGAGCACGCTTTCCGGCTGCCACCATTTGTTTAACTTCTTTGGCAATTTCTGTTTTTATTTGTTCAGAAATGGCTTTACCATCAATAAGTTTATAGGACATTTAGTTAATTGGTTAATTAGTTCATCTGTTAATTGGCATATTAGCATATTGACACATTATCTGTGTTTTCCCATTTTCAATTTTCCCTGACTCATGGTAGCCATTTTCATCATTTTGCCGGTTTGTTCGAATTGTTTCAGCAAACGATTTACATCCACAATAGTCGTTCCGCTTCCTTTGGCAATGCGTTGTTTGCGGCTTCCGTTCAACAGGTTTGGATTTTCGCGTTCGCGGGGTGTCATGGAATAAATAATGGCTTCGATTCCTTTAAATGCGTTATCGTCAATATCCACATCCTTTAACGCTTTTCCCATGCCGGGTATCATGGCTGCTAAATCTTTGATATTTCCCATTTTTTTGATTTGTTCAATCTGAGAAATAAAGTCATTAAAATCAAATTGATTTTTGGCAATTCGTTTTTGAATGCGTCTTGCTTCATCTTCATCGTATTGTTCCTGAGCACGTTCCACCAACGAAACAATATCACCCATCCCCAAAATCCGGTCGGCCATACGTTCGGGATAAAATACATCCAACGCATCCATTTTTTCGCCTGTTCCAACAAATTTAATCGGTTTGTTTACCACCGAGCGAATTGAAAGTGCGGCTCCACCACGTGTATCACCATCGAGTTTGGTCAGGATTACACCATCGAAGTTCAATCTTTCGTTAAATTCTTTTGCCGTATTGACTGCATCTTGTCCTGTCATGGAATCCACAACAAAGAGAATTTCCTGAGGCTGCAAGGCTTTTTTGATGGCTGCAATTTCGTTCATCATCATTTCGTCCACCGCCAAACGACCAGCCGTATCGACAATTACCACATCATTTCCATGCAGTTTGGCATATTTTAAAGCAGCCTCGGCAATCGCTACCGGATTTTTACTTTCCAAATCGGAATAAACAGGTACTCCGAGTTGTTCTGCAATCACTTTCAGCTGCTCAATAGCTGCCGGACGATAGACGTCACAAGCCACCAGCAAAGGATTTTTACCTCGTTTTGTTTTTAGCAAATTAGCCAGCTTACCGGAAAATGTCGTTTTCCCCGAACCTTGCAAACCTGCCATCAAAATTACGGTTGGAGAACCTTTCAGATTGATATCCACGCTCTGACCACCCATCAACTCGGCTAATTCGTCGTGAACAATTTTTACCATTAACTGATTTGGCTTCAGCGAAGTAAGCACGTTCTGACCCAGGGCTTTTTCTTTTACTGTTTCGGTAAATGTTTTGGCAATTTTATAATTTACGTCGGCATCCAAAAGGGCTTTACGCACATCTTTCAACGTTTCCGCCACATTGATTTCGGTAATTCTACCTTCGCCTTTCAGGATTTTAAACGACCGTTCCAGTCTTTCACTAAGAGATTCAAACATAAGTTTCTGATATTTAATTACCCTTAACCCCTAAAGGGGAATAAAAGCTGTTTAATGAAAACTATTGAAAAAACAAATCCCCCTTTAGGGGTTAGGGATCTTATTTTTTGAGAGCACAAAGGTACAATAAATTCAACTTATATTCAAACCCCGGCCTTCTATCAATGTGATTAGTCGGTTAATTTAGCTCCTTTTTTACAAATTCAATCAAGTCAGGGAAAAATTGGTGAAACCGTTTTTCCAACTCTTCATGATTTTGAATCAGAAAATCAATTGTTTTTTCGGGATTTATGGCTGGCACTTTATAAGTTTTCATTATTTCCAGCGAGCTTTTCAGTCCTTCCAGGCTGGCATACTTGCCCAATCGGTTTGTAAAAATAAAATGAAAAATAAAACCTTTTACTCTGTCAGGCAGATATTTATAATTGATTAGGACTGAAAAATAAAAACGGTAAGCAAATCGGTTCAGCGAAGTTTGCGGAGCATACATTGTGAAGTTATTTGCAAGGAAATAATCGAAATACACATCGACCAGTATTCCCGAATAACGTCCAAACGCAGGACGAAGCAAAGCAATAGTTACCTGAACTACTTCATGCGAATCGGTAAAAGTATCAATTGTTCGATGTAACAAGATTCCATTACGAATGGTTACCGGATATGCATCCAACCGATTCCCTTTTACAAAATCACCGATAAAATTCCCTATTTGAATCCGTGAATCTCTTCCTGACAAAAAAATATGCGCTAAATAATTCAAGGTGGTAATTCTATTTTCGAACAAAAGTAAGAAAAAATTGCCGTTTTGTTTTAAGGAATTTCCGTAACAAATTAGTCGTTCATGATAGTATATAGACACAAACTATTGATTTATTGTTTTTTCAGATTAAAAGTTTAACTAAAAATATAGTTTAAATGAATGATTGTTCATTTATCTTTGCACCATGAGAGTAAAAGATGAAGAAAAAGTGAACCGAATCTACCGGGCTGCTATGAAAGTAGTGAACAGCGATGGTTTTCAGGGTAGTTCCATGTCGAAAATTGCCAAAGAGGCTGATGTTTCTGCTGCAACCATTTACCTCTATTTTGAGAATAAAGATGATATGATCAAAAAGCTGTTTATTCATCTTAAATCCGGAATGGGTAATTCCTATTTTAAAGATACAAATGATTTGACTCCCTCAAAAGGCACTTTCAGAACTATCTGGTTAAATCATTATCAGTATATTATGGATAATATGGAAGAATATAATTTTCTGGAAAATTTTTCCAATTGTCCTTTAATTGAACGAATCGAGAAGGAATATAAACCCGATTACTGTCCGGTTATCGAATCGCTTTTCGAAAAATCCAAATCGCAAGGACTTTTACTGAACCTGAATAATGATTTACTCTACAGTTTGTTGTTTTTGCCTGTGAACTATCTGGTTAAGAAATCAAAATCAAATGGGACAACCCTAGGCACGAATGAATTAATCGAAGTGTTTGAGGCTTCCTGGAGGGCAATCTGCAAATAATTATATAATATTTTGACTATAAATGAACAGTTGTTTATTTTAATGAGATAACATAAAAATCAATCATACTTACAAAACAATAAATTTATGAACTTAATTGACCAACTTAACTGGCGATATGCCACTAAACGAATGAATGGGGCAAAAGTTCCGCAAGAAAAAGTAGATAGAATCCTGGAAGCAATACGGTTAGCACCGACTTCATTTGGATTACAACCGTTTAAAGTAATTGTTGTAGAAGATATTTCATTGCGCGAAAAGATATTCAACGAAGCCTGTCACCAACCGCAAATGAAAGAAGGTTCACATGTGCTCGTTTTCGCTGCTAACAAAAAAGTGAGTGCCGAACAAATAGATGATTATATGCAGTTAATCGCAGCAACAAGGGAAATTTCCGTTGATAGTTTAAGCGGTTTTCGTGCTTCATTTGACGGAATCGTTGCCGGGATCGCGGAAAAAAATTATGCCTGGACAGCCCGTCAGGCTTATATCGCTTTTGGTGTGGGAATTGCAGCCGCTGCTATGGAAGAGGTTGATGCAACCCCAATGGAAGGATTCAGTGTTGAAGCATTGGACAAAGTTCTCGGACTGACTGAACAAAACCTGAGTGCGGTTACTATTCTGGCACTTGGTTATCGCGACGAAGCAAATGACAGGCTTGCAAAAGCAGCAAAAGTGCGTAAAAGCAAAGAAACCCTACTCGAATTCAGATAATTTCAATTCGAAATTACTCTCCCATAAGGAGCAATATAAGCCCGTATAGATGAAGAAAGTCGTATGAAAAGAATGCAACGAGATTCAATATACGGGTTTAATATTTAGTTTACACCACTCTAAATTTTTAATGAATAACTTGCAATACAGATTATTTCTCTAATTTTGTCCGTCCAAATACAGGGTTTATTGTGTTATTCGGTTGGATTTTTCGTATTTAGAAGCAAATAAACGGCTGTATCAGAACTTTTGTCCCGGTTTCGAATTCCAAACGCTACAACCCGTTTTTCTGTTATTCAAATTCTGATAAATTAGTATACAGATATTCAAATGAAATTGATTATTAGTTAATTACAATTCTTGGCAAGCCGAGTGGGAAATTGTGTAATTGATAATTAGGAATTATATAATGCTCTGATCATGATTATACACCAAAACGCGTCACTTCTTCCATTTAATACCTTTGGCATTGATGCTAAAGCTGATTATATAATTGAATATAACTCAGTACCAGAGTTGCAAGAGGCGTTGCATACTGAAATGGTGAAATCAAATCGATTGTTACACGTTGGCAGTGGAAGTAATTTGCTGTTTATGCATGATTTTAAAGGTGTGGTGCTTCATTCTCTTATCAAATCCATTGAAAGAATTCAGGAAGATGCCGATGCCGTTTATCTGAAAGTGGGTTCGGGAGTAGTGTGGGACGATTTTGTGGCGTATTGTGTCGAAAGCGATTGGGGAGGAGTGGAGAATCTTTCGCTGATTCCGGGTGAAGTGGGAGCCTCAGCCGTACAGAATATAGGTGCGTATGGAGTGGAAGTGCAGGATGTGATTGTGGAAGTGAATACAGTGGAAATTGAGAATGCTACAGTTCGTACATTTTCCAAAGAAGAATGTCACTTCAGTTATCGCCAAAGTATTTTTAAAAACGAATTGAAAGGCAAATATATCGTTACCTCAGTTGTTTTCAGGTTAAATAAACGACCCGTTTTTAAAATCAATTATCAGCATTTGGAAGCGGAAGTCCTGAAAAACGGAAGCATCGATTTACTTTCTATCCGCAAAATCATTATCGCCATTCGCGAAAGCAAATTGCCTCATCCAAAAGTGTACGGCAATGCCGGTAGTTTTTTTATGAATCCGGTAATATCAAAACAATCTTTCTTTAATTTACAAGCCCGGTATCCTCAGATTCCGCATTACTTTGTCTCCGAAAAGGAAGAAAAACTCCCTGCAGGATGGCTGATAGAACAGTGTGGTTGGAAGGGAAAACAAATCGGGAATGCAGCCGTTCACGACAAACAAGCGTTGGTTTTGGTCAATCGGGGTGGTGCTACCGGAGCCGAAATAATTTTTCTGGCCGAACAAATCCAAGCTTCTGTAAAAGAAAAATTTGGAATAGAGTTGAAGCCGGAAGTGAATTATATTTGAAGAATCCCTTTAGAGGTTAGGGGTCATTATTTGAATATCTTCAGTTCATTCAGTTTTTGCTGATATTTTTTTGCATTTGCTTGATGTTCAGCCCAGTTGGAAGCAAACTTGTGCTCTCCGTTAAGCGTTTCCGAAGCACACATATAAATATAATTGTGATGAGCGTAATTTAATACAGCATCAATTCCGCTTTCTGTTGCAACACGAATTGGTCCGGGTGGTAAGCCGTGATTCCGATAGGTGTTATACGGCGAAATAAACAGAATCTGCTTAATTCCAATGCGTTTCAGACTGAAATCGCCCACAGCAAATTTCAACGTTGGATCAGCCTGAAGCGGCATACCTTTTTTCAAGCGGTTTATGTACAATCCGGCTACTTTCGGGCGATCGGTTTTATTATTCGTTTCTTCCTCCACAATCGACGCCAATGTGCTTACTTCAGCCGGCGTGAGGGGAATGGCAGCAGCTTTTGCTTTGCGATCGTCTGTCCAGAATTTGGTATATTCCCTGTTCATTCGCTCGAAGAGTGCTTTGGCATTCGTGTTCCAAAAAACCTCATACGTATTCGGGATGAAAAGCGAAATGGAAGTTGCCGGATTCAAGTGGTAGGTTGCTAAGAAAGCCGTATCGTTGAGCAATTTCAGGATGCTCGTTGAATCAGCCATTAATTCCGAACCCAGCCGTGCAGCAAGTTGCTGCTTGGTGCGCATGTTGTTGAACGTGAGTCGAACCGGAGTTTGTCGTCCGCTTCGTAAAATCCGGACCAATTGAAAGTTATTCATGCCTCTTTTGAGTTCATACCTTCCGGAGCGGATTTTCTCATCATAATGAAGGATGCCGGCAACCTGTTTAAAAGAGAATACTGTGAGTACATTCGCATCCTTTTTAAGTAAGCGGGTCACATCGTTGAACGTACTGCTATCGGGTATACACAGAAAGGCTTTCTCCTCTGATTTAGGGAAAATATTAGGGGCAAACAGGATATAGGCAAAATACAGAAAAACCGCTACTACGCCGTAGCCAATCCATTTACTGATTTTAGTAGTTTGCTTTTTTTGTTTCATTTTAGTTGTCATAGTTCCGGTATATTGTTAGGTTCAATTGATGCCACAAAAATACGGATTTGTTTTGAGATAAATAAAAAGTAATCAAAAATCAGCATGTTTAATTTCATTTTTCATTTCTAACTGACAGATTGTCAACTAATAAAATGGTAAATGGTAAACCAGCCTGCCGGCTGGCAGGTGGATAAACGATCAATTTCGAACGATCGGTTTTGATAATCAAAAACTCTTTTCTATCTTTGCACCCGCAAAAGCGAAGTTTTGGAAGTTTGGGTGAGTGGCTGAAACCACCAGTTTGCTAAACTGACGTACGGGCAACCGTACCGCGAGTTCGAATCTCGCAGCTTCCGCCATAAACGCCGGATACTGAAAAGTGTCCGGCGTTTTTTTTGGGACGACGGAGTTCCGACTCCTTTTGGGACGCCGGAATTCCGATTCCGGCTTTCTCATGGTCGGATTCGGAAATCCGACCTCTCGGTTTATTCGGGACGACGGAGTTCCAACTCCGTCACTTTCTTATGTCGGAATCGGAATTATTCCCTTCGGTCATGACCGTTGGTTCCGACGTCCCGGGGAAAATCCGACGTCCCGGATACCTCCGTCAATATTCTTATGGTCGGAGTCGGAACTCCGACCTCCCGAATAATTTCGTTCCTTTCCATTCCCACCAGTTTTCTACCAATCCGGCTGAAACGGGATTTTCGAGCGTATAATTGATGGCATTATGAAGGTGCAGCGTGTCGCGTATGGTAGTATCAAAGCTTTCCGATTGCCAGATTGTTCCTTTTGTGTTTTCGAGTATGTTCAGTTGGTTGGATGTGTATCGTTTGACCGATTGCATGATGTCCTGCAACCACACAGGATGGCCGTTTTCGACTTTTTCAAATAACCTTACTACCCAATGAACATGATTCGGCATGACACAAATTGCATAGTTTTCAATGCGTTTTCCTTCCCAGTAACAAAGGGCATTTAGTACTGCCTGTGTGTTTTGGTCTTTCGATAAATCGACACTGAACTTCGTTTGAAGATGGAGCAAATCGTCAAATGCTTTCATGTATTTTTTGCGAACCCTGACCTGCCCCCCAACCCCCTAAAGGGGGAGTTAAAACGGGACGACGGAACCAACGGTCACGACGAAAGGAAGTAAATTCAGACCTCCCGATTCATCTCGCAAACCGCTTTTTTATTCCCCCTTCAGGGGGTTAGGGGGCAGTTTTTTGGTCGGAGTATAACTTTCTAAAGCCTTGGGTGGTACAGCATCTTTTATACACCAGGTTACGAAATACGCCTGACCCGATTGCTGAAAATGAGGGAGATGCTTACGATAAAATTCTTTCTTTTCCATAACAGATTGATTTAGTTTGTTCTTTTTTTATGCGAAGATAAATATTTTTTACTGATTCGGGATGACGGAGCTCCGATTGGGACGACGGAGTTCCGACTCCGTCACTTTCTTTTGTCGGAATCGGAATTCCAACCTCCCGGGAAAAATTCCGACGTCCCGGACAACTCCGTCAATATTTTTTTGGTCAGAGTCGGAACTCTGACCTCCCGGTTATTTGGGATGACGGAATTCCAAACGGGACGACAGAGTTCCAACTCTGTCACTTTCTTATGTCGGATTCGGAAATCCGACGTCCCGTGACCATCTCCTCACTTTATTTAACTTGTTTTATAACTTTTTTTGTGCTTTTAATTGTGGTTTATAAAAACTTTCTTATCTTTATACAATAACTATCAACAAATTTTAACATTATTGGGCGTTTTCTGTGTATTTAAAGCCAATTTTTATACAGAAAGACTCCGTTCTATCTCCATTTAAAACGAGAATAAAGGAAAATATCAAAAATAACTAACTAAAAAATTCACAACATGAAAAAAATTACTTTTATTAAAACAATGCTTCTCGCTATTTTGATTGCGACTGCAAGTGGAAGTACTTTTGCACAAATTACTTCTGCTGCTGATGGAAATTGGTCTAACCCTGCTACTTGGACTGGTGGCGTTGTTCCTACATCAACGAATGACGTTAGTATTACACACTGCATAACAGTTTCAGCAGCGACAACAGTTGAATGCAATAATTTGATAGTTACTAATACCAATCAAAGAGTAATATTAGCAGGTGCAAATTCCATTTTAAATATTTATGGAACGCTGAATGCTTCAGTGGCACCAACAGTTGAAACAATAATTGATTGCACATTAGATGCAACAGCTAAGGTTGTATTTAAAAGAACAACAAATGGTCCAATATTTGGAGCAACATGGGCACCATCTGGTACGGGACTTAGATTTGAAGTTAATTTACCCTCTGATATAACTGGAACAGCTTCTACCTCTGTAAAGGCACGAGAAATTACTATTACTTCAGGTACTTTTGATCTTGCTACTAATGAGTTACGTCCAGACAATGGAGCAAATGCTGGAATATTAACTATACAGGATGCTGCGGTTTTAAAATGTTTTCGTTTATCGCGAATTGGTACATCCAACACTTCGTTTGGCACTATGACAATGAATGGAACAGCAAAATTTCAACCAAACTCTTCTACAGCAAGCTCAAAAGATTATCTTCCAGTAGTGTCAGGTGGTTTTCCAGTTTATATTTTTAGTTCAAGCTCAACTATAGAGTATGTAGGTAGTAGTTCAGGAACAATCTCTGTTATTCCTTACCAAAACCTTGCCGTAACGTTGAATGCATCCACAAGTTCCAGAAGTTTTGGTGCTGCTAATACTATTGCAGGAAACTTAACAATTGGAACAGCAACTGTAACAAACAGTGCAATAGGCACTACAGTTGGTGGAAATATTACACTCAACAACGATGGAGTGCTAGCTTCAGGTACGGGCAGTTCAACCATTAATGCAAATACAGGCGCAAATATTTTAACAATTAACAATGGGGGTGTTCTGCAGATAGTAAACAGAAATTCCTCAGCCACTCCGCCGGCAGCAGGCACAACCACGCCGTTCTCAACACAATACCCAGGTTTTGAAACAATTACACTTAATACAGGTTCAACCGTTGAATACAGGGTTCCCGGCGCTACAGCTATGGGAACTCAGGATGTACAAACAAGCTATGGTGCTTTGCCATTAAATTATCAAAACTTAACGGTAAGCATGACTTCCTCAGTATTAAACAATAATGCTACTCAATATATTCCGGAAGGTGTTTCAGTTGCAGGAAAATTAAAAATAACTACTTCAACAGCAGCCTTTGCTTGTACTCAAGATGTAATTTTTAATAATACAAATCCTTTGACAGTTGGTTCACTTGAAATTTCAAGAACCGGTGCCAGTTCTACTGCTGTACAAAATGTAAAACTTGCAGGTCAAACGTACAATATAACAGGTGCTACAGCACTTCAGAATAGTGGACCAATATTTCAATCGAGTTCTACAATTTTAAATTTCAACCAAGCAGTAACCACATCTGGAACTCTGACTAATCAAGGAATTCTGAGATTTAATAATTTTCAACCTACAATTAATTTTAACCAAAATTTGACAGATGGAGCATCAGCTACTACATTTAGCCCGACTGGCACTGAGGTTCCTATTATCAATTTCAATAATGGAACTTCGGGAACACCAATGACTACAACAGCAGCCAATCTAAAAGGAGCTGTAACTGTGAATGGTTATCGTACGGTTTCGGCAAACGGTTTCCGTACAAGCAATTCTACAACCGCTGCCTATTCAATGAACATTGCAGGCACTCTTGATCTTGGTGCATATACATCAGTAGCAACAAATACCGGTGGTGGTACGAATACATTGAATGGAACAGGTACTATTAAATTTACAGGCTCATACGCAACCCAGATATCAGGATATTCTACAAATAATTTTCAGGGAACAGGTATTCTTGATTTCGCAGGTGCGTCATTACAAACTATTCCAGCGGGTACTTATGCTAACGTAATTGTTGAAAATGCAGGTGGAGTAACTCTTGGTGGAAATGCATCTCTTACAGGTGCTTTAACGCTAACCAACGGAACACTTGCTACCGGAGCTAACACATTAACACTGAATGGTACGACATCGGGTACAGGATTAATTAATACAGGAGGTACTGGAACACTTGCTTTTGGCGGTACAGCAGTACAAACACTTGCAAGTTCTAACCTTACAAGCGGCGCAGTATACAACCTGATCGTAAATGCCGGTTCTAAACTTACAAGTTCCGGAACAATTGCTGCGACTAACTTCACAATCAACAGTGATGTAACAAATGGCACAGGAACACTATTGGATGGTGGATTGCTTACTGCAACAACATCAAATGTAAATCAGTACCTGAGTTCAGCCCGTAATTGGTATATCTCATCGCCTATGAGCAATGCCAATGCACCAACCGGATTTACTTATTATAAATATGATGAAACAGGTAGCAATATAGGTTATGTAGCTCCGGCTACAGATTATTGGGTAAGTGTTACAACAGGAAGTCCTTTAAATAAAGGAGTAGGATACATAGCTTTACCCGGTTCGCCAGGAAGTACACTGATATTTACGACACAACCCGGAGGCACATTAAATACCGGAAATGTGGATATAACACTTACCAGATCGGGAGCAATCAAAACCGGTTTTAATCTGATTGGCAATCCATATCCTGCTCACTTAACATGGACACAAACATTTGTCGACCATAATTCAGCACTTATTGAACCAACTATCTGGTATCGCACGAATGCAGGGACTGTTAATAACAGTGGTCTATGGTCGTTTAAAACAATTAATGCCAGTACAGGTGAAGCTTCTCCGCTGGGCACTACCGCCATTATTCCGCCAATGCAGGCATTCTGGGTAAGAGCGGTTACCGCAGGAACAACTACTTTGATATTGAATAGTGATTTGACACTTTCACATCAAGCATCCAATCCATTAAAAGCACCAGCTGTTAAAAACTCAGACCGTCAACGTCTTCGTTTGCAAGTAAACAACGGAACTTCAACCGATGAAACCTTGATTTATTTCGATGCCAATGCTTCAAACGGTTACGACCGCTACGATTCACCGAAATTTGAAGATGCAACTACGGTTACGCAAATTTATACTACGGCCGGAACAGAAAAATTAGTTATTAATGGAATGAACAGCATCCCACTCGACACCGAAATCGGTCTGGGATTTGTTCCGGGCAGTGCAACTTCATTCAGTATCAAAGCCAACGAAATAAGCAACCTGCCATCGGATTTAAAAGTGATTTTGAAGGACAATGTAACGCTGGCTGAAACCGACCTTACAAATGGAGTAAACACTTACGAATTCAGTCCTGCAACAACTACTACCGACCGTTTCAGTGTCATTTTCCGTTCGGCAGGAGCCGTAACCGGAATTCCAACGGCAGGTAACGATCAGAACCTGTTGGTGTACCGCAATGCAAATAATCAAATTGCAGTTCAGATCAAAGGACAACTAAACGATTCCTATTCGTTGGATGTTTATAATTCGGTGGGACAAAGACTGGCAAGCAAACAAGCTACTACAGGAATTACAATTATGGATGCCCCACAATCGGGTGTATATTTTGTGACCATTAAAGGAAATGGAAACAACACGACTAAAAAAGTAGTTATCAATTAACTAATTTGTAAAACAACTAAACAAAAATAAAAGTCATGCATACACTTGAAAATAAAACAGCAAAACGTTCCTATACAGTTCCAAAAGTTGAACGAATTAAACTTGATAACGAAATATCATTGGTACTTGCATCGGATGGACCGGTAGGTCCGGATGAATCAAACAATTTAAATGCACCGGAGTATTTCAACAACGATCCGTTTAAGATGGCGTAGAGGCCCCCTAACCCCCTAAAGGGGGAATAAAAGAAAATCCCTGAGAAATCGGGGATTTTTTTGTTCTGGATGATGGAGTAAAGTTCGGGACGACAGAGTTCCGACTTCGTCACTTTCTTTTGTCGGAGTCGGAACTCCGACGTCCCGGTTACTTCCGCCAATATTCCTTTGTCGGAATCGGAATTCCGACGTTCCGGGTGTCTCTGTCAATATTCGGGATGACGGAGTTCCAACTCCGTCAATATTCTCGTGGTCGGAGTCGGAACTCCGACGTCCCGTCGAGTGGTTTTTCTTTTTGTGTTAAACATTAAAAAAACGACTTAATTAGATGCTATACAATATAATAAACACATATATTTGTAAAAAATTTTCAATTATATGGTTACAACTATCCAATTTGACACTCGATTAGGTTATAAGCTTTATTGTTTTCAATTAGAAACTATTGGCTAAGCAATAGAAATTTTATTCCCATTTTCCCATTTTAATATCAAATTAGATTTCATGAACAATTCAAGCAAACAATCAAAGACTACAAACCTGCTCCAAAAAGCGGAAACGCTTCTGAAAATAAATTCATCAGAAACCGGTTCGCCTCTTTCCGAAATAGAAACACTGAAACTCGTACACGAACTGGAGGTACACCAGATTGAACTGGAATTGATAAATGAAGAACTTATGCTGGCAAGTTCCGCTGCACAGAATGCTACCGAAAAATACACAGAATTATTCGATTTTGCTCCATTGGATTATTTTACACTTTCCAAAGAGGGAAAAATCATTGAGCTAAACCTCAGCGGAGCGCAACTGCTTAGCAAAGTACGTACGCACCTAAGAGACAGCCTGTTTGGTTCTTTTGTTTCCGACGATACAAAACCAATCTTCAATCTTTTTTTAGAAAAAGCATTTAGTAGCAAAGTCAAAGAAACCTGTGAGGTGATCCTGTCAGTTAATGACAACTTACCAATGTATGTTCAACTTACCGGCATTGCTACCAAAAATGGAGAACAATGCCTTGTAACCGTAATTGAAATCATCGAGCGTAAGCTGTCCGAAATCGAACTCCGCGAGAAAGAAGTTCAGTATCAGAATCTTGCTAACTCCGGTTTAGCACTTATATGGGCTGCAGACACCAATAAATCATGTAATTATTTTAACGAACCTTGGTTGAAGTTTACAGGGCGTACGCTTGATCAAGAACTGGGAAACGGATGGGCGGAAGGAGTTCACCCTGATGATTTGGACCGCTGTCTCGAAACTTATGCGACTGCTTTTGATAAACGCGAAGAATTTAACATGGAATACAGGTTGCGTCATATAAGCGGTGAATATAGGTGGATATGGGATATGGGCACTCCAAATTACAACAGCAGCGGAGAATTCATTGGCTACATTGGGAATTGCCTCGACATCACCGAGCGCAAACAGACGGAATTTGCACACAATGAAAGTGAAAAACGATTCCAATTATTATTTAATAATGCACCGCTTGGTTACCAATCACTCGATATCAATGGTAATTTTCTTGAAGTAAATCAGCAGTGGTTGGATACACTTGGCTATAAGCGTGAAGAAGTGATAGGAAAATGGTTTGGCGATTTTCTTACGCCAATGTATCAAGATGGTTTTCGCAAGCGTTTCCCTATTTTCAAAGCACAAGGTCATATTCACAGCGAATTTGAAATGCTGCACAAAAATGGTTCCATTTTATTTATCGCTTTCGAAGGTAGAATCGGAAAAGATTTGGAAGGAAATTTCAAGCAAACTCATTGCATTTTGCAGGATATTACCGAGAGCAAACGGGCGAATGAAGCATTAATAAAAAGCCATGAAGATTTTATGGATTTATTTGATAATGCTCCAATTGGTTACCACGAAATTGATGCCGAGGGTCGTATTGTCAGAATGAATCAGACGGAGTTGAATATGCTGGGCTATACTTTCGGTGAGTTAGTTGGAAAGCACTTCTGGTCAATAATTACCGAAGAAAAAGTGTCACGCAAAGCTATAGAAGCAAAACTTTCGGGAGAGTATGTTCCACTCGATTTTTTCGAACGGGAATTTCGAAAAAAGGATGGAACTACGTTGTCGGTTCTTCTTAAAGGCAAGATATTTAAGGATAAAGATGGTCGCATTACCGGAATTAGAACCACCGTACAGGATATAACCGAACGAAAAAAGGCTGAATCGGTATTGCTGGAGAGCGAAAAGGAATATCGTACCCTGTTGGATATGTCGCCGGTGGCAAAATGTATTCTTCGCGATTGGGCATTGATATATGTTAATCACTCGGCTATCAAATTATTCGGAGCAAAGTCATCGAAAGATCTTGTAAATAAACCCATCCTCGAATTGATTCATCCCGACTTTCATAAACTTACACATGAAAATGCGAAACTGTTAGCCAAAAAGGGTTTCGTACCAAAACAGGAGCAGCGTTTTGTACGAATCGACGGTAATGTTTTGGAAGTTGAAACCCAGTCGAAATCAATTATCTTCAATGGAAAACAAGCAACTTTGGTTGATATAAGTGATATAACCGAGCGTAAACAGTCAGAAGAAAAAATCATTAAACTTAGCAGAGTCAATCTGGTTTTAAGTAATGTAAATCAATCAATTGTTCATATAAGAGATAAACAGGAACTTTTCAACCAGGTTTGCAAAATTGCTATTGAAGATGGTAAACTTCGAATGGCATGGATTGGAATAATTAATCCTCAAACAAATAAAGTAGATGTAGTTGCTTCGTATGGAATTGTAAACGGATACCTGGACTCTGTAGATATTGATTTGAATTATCCTGTCAGGAGTAACGGTCCAACAGGAAAATCAATTAATACTGCTCAACATTATTATTCCAATAGTATTAAAACAGATGAAGCTATGTTACCCTGGCGTGAAAATGCCGTAAGTCGGGGTTATAATTCTGCCATTTCATTACCATTATTTTTAGCAGGAAAGGTAATTGGCAATTTTACACTTTATTCCGAAGAGGAAAATTATTTTAATCCGGAGGAAATAGAACTGCTTGATAAATTAGCCATGAATATTTCCTTTACAATGGATTACCTGGAAAATGAATCTGAACGTAAAAATGCAGAAGATGCCTTACGGGAAAGCAAATCGAAATTGGATGCCGCCCTGGCAAGTACCACCGATGCTATATTTATAACCGATGCCGAAGGTAATTATATTGAATACAATGATGCTTTTGTAAAATACCTACGATTTAGTAGTAAAGATGAACTTCTTGCGAATTTTAATGATTTCTCGGATATTATTCAGGTCAATTATTCAAATGGAGAAATAGCCCCTCCAGAAATGTGGGCTGTACCAAGGGCTTTAAGAGGTGAAACTGCCACAAATGTTGAATATAAACTCCTGCGAAAGGATACAGGTGAAAGTTGGGTTGGGAGTTACAGTTTCAGCCCGATGCGCGACGACAAAGGGGAAATTGTTGGTTCAGTGATTGTAGCAAGGGATGTAACGGAGTTAAAACAAGCAGAAAATGACTTGCGCGAAAGTGAACAAAAACTAAGCACTCTTTTCGCCTCCATGACCGAAATGGTTGCCATGCACGAATTGGTGTTTAATGAAAAGGGCGAAGCAGTAAATTATCGTATAACTGATTGTAACGATGCATTTTGCCGAAATATTGGAATTAGAAAGGAAAATATAATTGGGAGACTGGCTAATGAGGTTTATCAAACCGAAAAAGCACCATTTCTGGAAACATACACTCGGGTAGCTATTACTGGCAAATCGTTTGAACACAATATCTACTATCCGCCGATGGACAAACACTTTTTAATTTCGGCGGTTTCGCCCGGTAAAAATATGTTTTCAACCATCACCAACGATATTACAGTAATTCAAAAAGCGCATGAAGAAATAGACCAAAAAAACAAGGAATTGGAGAATTATATTTATGTGGCTTCGCACGATTTGCGGTCGCCGCTGGTTAACATTCAAGGTTTTAGTCAGCGATTGCAAAAACAAACGGAAGAAATTAAGCACGTTTTGACTGCCAATGAACCGGATAATGAAACGAAGGACAGTTTAGCCAAAATTACCAATGAAACGTTGCCCAAAACGCTCAACTTTATTTTGACGAATGTAAAAAAAATGGACACGCTTATTAACGGGCTTTTGCAGGTATCCCGAACGGGTCGAATTACAATGGTGATTACAAAAATTGATATGAACCATTTAATCAACACGATACTGTCGCATTACAGTTTTCAAATCACAGAAATGAAGGCCGAAGTAAGTATCACAGATTTACCCGATTGTTATGGCGATGAAAATCAGCTAAACCAACTTTTTTCGAATATTATTGGCAATGCGCTCAAGTACAGAGACAAAAACCGACCGTTGGAACTGAAAATTGCTGCTAAAACACACTACAACAAGGTTATTTACAGCATTTCCGATACAGGAATTGGTATTCATCAGCGTGATATTGAAAAAATCTGGAATGTGTTTTACCGGGTCGATTCAACAGTTAGCGAAGCAGGAGATGGTATCGGGTTGAGTTTAGTGAAACGAATTGCCGATAAGCACAAAGGCAAAATCTGGGTCGAATCGGAAGAAGGAAAAGGAAGCACTTTTTATGTCGAATTACAAAAAAATGAGTTTGTGGAATAATGAATAGTCGGTAGTTTTTAGTTTTTAGTTTTTAGTTGGTAGTTGGTAGTCGGTAGTTGGTAGTCGGTAGTTGGTAGTCGGTAGTAAGTAGTTTGTCTTTTCCAAAATTTCTTCTTACTTTTGAAAAATTTGATGAAAAATACAAGATAGATGGATCATTCATTTGCATTGATTGATCCTGAAACAAAGAGGTTATTTAATTAATAAACAATAGACATTATATAAGTTGAAATCCTGATAATTTCAAATATAGTAATAGTTAGAATAATGTTATGATAAATTTTAGTTCTGACCCCCAAACCCCCAAATGGGGGCTTAATAGTGGTTCTAAGAGAAATATATCATTAAAGAAGATATTAGATACTTCGTCTTAAAGCCCCCATTTGGGGGTTTGGGGGTCAAAAAATGAATAACCTACATAAACTCTAATGTATTAAACCGAACAGAAGAATTTGGTTGGACGCAATTAAAACAAAAATGAAAAATTACAAAGAACTAATCATTCTCATTGCCGAAGATGATGATGGACATGCCGAATTAATTCAAACCGGATTACGGGAATCGGGCGTTTGTAATAAAATAATCCGGTTCACAAATGGAGAAGCTGCCTGGCTTTTTTTATCGGGCACCGGCGATAAAAATGTCCGCGATGCAACCAAAGCTTATTTGTTGCTGCTCGATATCAATATGCCCAAAATGGGCGGGGAGGAAGTATTGAGAAGAATAAAATCTGACAAAGATTTAAAAGAAATACCGATTTTGATGCTTACTACCACCGACGATCCGCGCGAAGTGGAAGCTTGTTATAAACTGGGATGTAATATGTATATCACAAAACCCGTCGATTTTAATAAATTCGCAGAAACCTTGAAGCGAATGGGTTTATTTATTCAAATAGTAAAGTTTTAAAACAACAATTTTATGAAAGTAAGAACGAACACAATTCTAATTGTAGAAGATGATGCTGGAATTTTGGAATTGCTTAGCGAAAAAGTTGAAGAAAGCGGTTATTCCACTGCCTGTGTACAAACCGGTGCCGACGCTCTTTATTGGTTGAAAATGAATACGCCTTTTTTGATTGTATTGGATTATGGTCTTCCCGACATGAACGGTAAAGAGCTTTTGACTGAACTTTTAACAGATTCAATTTCCCTGCCTCCCTTTATTGTCTCAACGGGGCAGGGCGATGAGCGCATAGCTGTTGACATGATGAAACTTGGTGCCAGAGACTATATTGCTAAGGATATTCACTTTCTTGAAATGATACCCTTGATTGTTCGTAAGGTTTGTACTGAGATTGAAAATGATAATAGACTAAAAAGCACTGAACAAGAACTGGCTGAATCGAATCAATATATCAACCAAATTATCCAAAGTGCTCAAGAAGGGATTATTGTGTACGACCACAACTTGAAATACCAGGTTTGGAATCCATTTATGGAGAAATTGGTCGGACTGCAGGCTTCGGAAGTTTTGGGCAAGTATTCACCTGAGCTTTTCCCATTTTTAGAAGATGCGGGAATGATCAAAATAATTAAAAATGCGCTTTATGATGGAATTTCCCAGCAAATTGATTTCCAGTTCCAAAATTCTGAAACCGGAAAATGGGGTTGGGCTTCTGATACCACTGCTCCTTTAAGAAATGCCGCAGGGCAAATTGTAGGCGCAATTACGACTGTGCGTGATATAACCGAACAGAAAAATGCTGAAGAGACATTGCAAGTAAGTGAAAAAAGATACCGTACGTTTATCAATTCCACGCCGGATTTAGTTTTTTTAAAAGATGAACAGTTCAAACACGTTGTTGTCAATAAAGCTTTATGCGAATTTTATAATAAAACAGAAAAGGAAATAATCGGAAAAACAGACTTTGACCTCATGCCCGAACATTTTGCTGCTAACTGTCAGGCATCTGATAAAGAAGCGGTAGAAGAAAATAAAATTGTGGTTACGGAAGAAAATGTAAATGATTTGTATTTTGAAACAGTGAAATTCCCAATTGAGTTTCAAAAAGGACAAATTGGAGTTGGTGCTATTATACGGAATATTACCGACCGCAAACAGGCGGAGCAAGTTTTGAAAGACAAAATGGAAGAAATGAACCGTTTCCACCGCATGGTTGTTGGTCGCGAACTGACTATGGTAGAATTGAAAAAAGAAATTAATGAATTGCTCGAAAAAGCCGGACAAGAAAAAAAATATAAAATAGCCGGCGAATCGTAAGTAGGACAAACAGAATGTCGTATTTATATCGTTTAGATAATCCTTTCTGGATTTTGTGTTTACTTAGTGAAACTTAGTGTTTTTGTGGCCCTGCCTGCGGCAGGCAGGTTAGTGGCTATTTTTCTTGCCACAAAGGCCCTAAGGCTCAAAGAAACACAAAGAATTATACGACATTATTTAGTTCCACATACTTAAATACTCAAACAAATTCCAATTTTATGGAAAATAGAAAAATCAAAATTCTGGCTATCGATGACAATCCAGATAATCTTATTACGATTAAGGCATTGATTAAGGAAGCGTTCCCAAACGTCTCGATTTTAAGTGCTCTAAACGGTAAAAAAGGCATTGAAATTGCCTCCAGCGATGATCCCGATGTCATTCTGCTCGACATAGTTATGTCCGAAATGGATGGTTTTGAGGTTTGCGAAAAGTTGAAGTCCGGCGAAAAGACAAGCGAAATTCCGGTTATTTTTATTACTGCCATAAAAGGCGATAAAGATAGTAGAATACGAGCATTGGAAGTAGGTGCAGAAGCATTTTTGGCAAAACCAATTGACGAAAGTGAACTTGCCGCACAGATTCAGGCCATGATAAAAATTAGAATAGCCGTTTTGGAAAAGAAGAACGAAAACCTTCGACTTGCCGAATTGGTGGAAGAACGTACACGAGAAATTAATGCCAACTACATTGCATCGGTCAACTTGTTCGAAGACTTGGAAAAAGAGAATGCCAGAAGAAAGCAAACTGAAAAAGCCCTCTCTGAAAGTCAGGAAAGATACCGCACACTTATTGAAAATGCAAGTGAAGCAATTTACGTAATTCAATCCGGCAATATAGTTTTTGCAAATAATGCCTGTTCTCAAATTGCAGGAGTTCCTGCTTCTGAACTTTTGGGAAAATCTATGTCCGATTTTGTTGATAAGGATCAAAGAGAGAGAGTTTTAAATCAACATATTGATTTGTCCGAAGGGAAAGTACAAACTAATAGCGGTATTTATTCAATTATAAAACCAGGAGGTGATAGAATCTGGTTATCTATAAATTCTGTACGAATAACATGGAATGACAATCCAGCTTCGCTCAATTTTGCTACCGACATAACCGAACGGAAACAAGCCGAAGATGCCTTGAAAGAAAGTGAGGAAAAATTCCGTGAAATGACAGATTTATTACCTCAAATTGTTTTCGAAACAGATGAAATAAACAACGTAACTTATTTAAATAAAAAGGCTTATGAAATAACCGGTTATACTGAGAGTGATTTATTAAAAGGTACAGCTCTACATGGATTTGTTATTCCTGAAGATTATGAAAGACTTTTTAAAAATTTCAGAATCAAATTAGCCGGTAAAGCAACTAATGATAGAGAATATACTCTGCTCTGTAAAGATGGATCAACTGTACCCGTTTTGATTTATTCTAATGTGATTATTAGAGATGGAAAAGCATCAGGTATAAGAGGGGTTGTTGTCGATATTAGTGAACGGAAACAAGCCGAAAAGCAAATTCGCGAAAGTGAAGAAAAATACCGGTTGTTATTTGCTAATAATCCGCAACCCATGTGGATTTACGATTTGGAAACGCTCGCTTTTATGGAAGTAAACCAATCGGCTATAACCCATTATGGATATTCGAGAGAGGAATTTTTATCGATGACTATAAAAGATATCCGACCTGCCGAAGATATTCCCAACCTACTCAAAAATGTAGATAATATCAGACATGAAATAACTAATCCAATTAGTGTATGGCGGCATTTAAAGAAAAACGGAGAAATTATATTTGTCGAGTTAACATCTGTTTCCGTAACTTCGAATGGAAGAAAAGCATGCCATATTTTAATTAATGACATTACCGAACGGAAACAAGCCGAAGATGCCTTGAAAGAAAGCGAGGAAAAATTTAGAGAAATGGCGAATTTGCTGCCACAAATTGTATTCGAAATAGACTTAAATGGAGTAATGACTTATGTAAACGACCAAAGTTTCGCAGTTCTTGGATATAAGAATACTGAGTTGGTTGGACAAAAATCAGTTATGGTTCATATACCGGAAGAAAGAGACAGAGTAGTTGATTTACTCCAACGAAAACCAAGTTGGAATGAAATTGTTGACAGGGAATTTACCATGTTGCGGAAAGATGGAACCGTGTTTACAGCATTAATTTATACAAATGGAATACTAAAAGACAACAATTTAGTCGGTTTAAGAGGTATTATTGTAGATATTACCGAACGAAAATTGGCCGAAGAAAAACTTCAGATAAACGAATTGTTTTTAAAAGAAACACAGAAAATTGCTCGATTGGGTTCTTATACGTTCAATTTTATTGACAATAACTGGACAAGTTCTGAAGTTTTAAATGAAATTTCTGGAATTCCGGATGATTTTGATAAATCATTTGAAAGTTGGGAGTCTTTTATTCATCCCGATTGGCAAAAAATAGTATCAGATTATTTCGAACAGGAAGTAATTGCCAAAAAATCAAAGTTTGATAAAATATATCAGATCATCCGGCAAACTGATCAAACTCCACTATGGGTACATGATATTGCTGAATTACAGTTTGATAAAGATAATCAACTTATAGGGATGATAGGTTCTGTTCAGGATATTACAGATATTAAAATGGCGGAAGAAGCACTGCAAAAAAGTGAAATGTTTCTGCGTACTTTTATTGAAAATTCACCTTTTGAGATTTGGGCTCGCGATGTAAATAACATCGGAATTATTGAAAATAAGAAAATGATTGATCGCTTTGGATCCATTTTAGGAAAAACATCAGAAGAATTTTCTGCAAAAAATCCAAAAATTGTGGAATTATGGAATAAAAACAGCAAGCGCGTATATGCGGGTGAAACTGTTGACGATGTAGTTGAATATGAGTCTGATAATACTAGTTTGTTTTTTCATCAGATCATCTTTCCTATCAAAAATAAAGAAGAAATTATTGGGATTGCCGGTTTTAATATCGACATAACCGAACGGAAACGGATAGAAAGCGAATTAATGGAAACGCAGTCACTTTATCTCTCCTTTATTGAACAATTACCCAATGCCGTTTTCCGAAAAGACCTTGAAGGTCGTTATATTTTAGTTAATTCACATTTTTGTAAATTAAAGGGTGTGTCGAAGGAAGAATTTATGGGTGCCACGGCAAATGAAGTTGCTGCCAAGGAAAAACTTATTCAGGGAGAAGATGGACATGCCGTAAAATATGCGCAATCAGGCGAAGATGTTCATAAACAGATTATAAAAACCGGAAAGTCATTTGAGTCGGAAGAAGAATATCCAACTCCCGATGGCAAAGTAATTTACTTGCATGTGCTTAAAATGCCGGTTATTGATTCCAACGGTGCGATTATTGGTACACAAGGAATTATGTTCGATATTACAGAACGTAAATTGATAGAGTTAGCTTTGAATGAGTCGGAAGAGCAACTGAAAAAATTTGCTTCGCACCTCCAAAATGTTCGGGAAGAAGAAAAAATAGCATTAGCCCGCGAAATACATGATGACTTGGGGCAAATTCTGGTAGCACTAAAAATTGATATGGGCTTACTGAAACAAAAAGTTATTAAAAGTAATGTTTTCGCCGGTTCGAAAGATATTTTGGCTAAATTTGATAATATGGTAATCTTAATTGACGACACCATTAAAACGGCGAGAAGGATTATGAATGGTCTAAGACCGGAACAAATTGAATTGCTGGGCTTTGTGGAAGCTACAAAAACGTATCTTCTCGATTTTGAGGAAAGACATCATATAAGTTGTCAGTTTAACCATGCCATTTTGGAACTTGAGATGAGTACTCCACAAGCTGTGGCATTATTCCGAATTGTGCAGGAAGCGCTAAATAATATTGTCAAACACGCCAAGGCTACAGTAATAATAATTAATTTGACCAATCCTGCCGGCAAATTAATGCTCGAAATTATTGATAATGGAGTTGGGTTTGATACGAATAAGATCGGTCGACAAGATTCGTATGGCTTGATTGGTATGAAAGAAAGGGTCTTTCTGTTGGAGGGCGAATTGAATATTACAAGTAAAATTGGTGAAGGTACCACCGTGAAAGTTGAAATGCCATACGGAAATAATCAGAAAAGCCTTAAATAATTTTCGGAACAAAGGTGGAAATACCTGATATTTTGCGAACAATATCGAGTTGTTTTTAATCGTTGAGCGTTGGTAAAAACGTCCAGGCGTTCATACATAGTTAATAATGTAAAAAAATTAGAATTCGGTTTAAAAAACTTTTTAAATCTAACCAATATCATGGCTTACTACTTACAAAACACGTGGAAATCCATTCAAAGAACTAAAAATGAATGGTTTAAACTTTTGTTGATGATACTTTTGCTCACGAGCTCGATTTCAGCGATAAGTCAACAATCCGAGCCTCTAAAACACCATTACAAAGTGGCTTATAGGCCGCAATTTGAGCCGTATGAATTTTCTAGCAATCAGGACAAACCGACCGGGTTTATGCCTAATTTATTGGTAGAAATTGGGAAATCAGCTGATATAACTTTTGAGTTTGTTGCCATGACTGCCAGAGAAGAAAGCAATGCAATTGAAAAAAGGGAAGTAGATTTGATTAGCATTATTTACTCGCCCGAACGAGATAAAAATTACGGATACTCCAATCCATGCTGTCAAATCTCCGACGCCATTTTTCAAAAGGTTGGAAATAAAAACGTTGTTACTCTTAATTCCCTTACCGGTCATACGATTGGTTTTGTTGAAAATGACAGACTTCTTGACACTTTCGCCATTCGTACAGATTTTACAAAACACATCGTAACCTCAAAATTAGATGGTTTTTTGCATTTAAGGAACGGCAAAATTGATGCAATGATCTGTGGTGAGATGACCGGAATGGACGTTATATCGGAATACGAACTTCAGGATATCAAGATGGTCTCTGGAAATCTTTTTCCTCGACAATATGTTTTTGCAACCCGCAAAAGCAATGAACAATTGATTCTGCTGCTTAACAAACAAATTGCTAACTTACAAACTTCCGGAAAACTTCTGAAATTGACTGATAAATGGCTTTCCGGAAAAATCAGTACCCCAAGTTGGATAAAAAAACATCAAACGCTTTTGGTTTCAATACTCGCTATATTTGCAGGTATAGTTATTATTCTGCTATTTTGGAATTGGATGTTGCGTCGTTCGGTGAATGAAAAAACGAAATCGATTAAAGAAAGCGAGTCAAGATATAGTACATTCTTCGAAAACATGGGCGAAGGAGTTGGGATTTTAGATAAAGATGAAGTATTTGTTTTTGTTAATCCAACTGCCGAAAAGATATTTGGAGTTGGTAATGGAGAATTATTGGGGACGAGTTTGAATAATTTTCTGCACGGCGATAGTATTGAAAAAAATAAGAACGAAACCCGGAAACGTAGTGAGGGCAAAAGCAGTGTCTACGAACAAGAAATAGTGCTGCGTGACGGAAGTAAAAAAGTCATTCTTATTACAGCAACTCCGAATTTTTCAGACACAAAATTCGTTGGAACTTTTGGTATTTTTCGGGATGTTACCGAGCGTAAAAAGGATGAAGCCGCACTGCGTGAAAGTGAGGCGCTTTACCGCAATTTGTTGGAAGTATTGCCCGATGGTGTGTATAAAAGCACCCACGAAGGAAAATTTGTCGATGTCAACCCCGCTATGATAAAGATGTTGGGTTACGCCAGTAAAGAAGAACTGATGGCTATTGATATTAAGACGCAGTTATATTTTGAGCCAGCCGACCGAGAAAGTTTGGCATTGGAGGAAAAGTTCATGGAAATGGGGATTTTTCGCCTAAAAAAGAAAGATGGTTCCGAAATTTGGCTCGAAGATCATGGATGGTATAATCTTGATAACAATGGGAATATTCTTTTTCATGAAGGAATCATGCGGGACATTACCGACCGAAAAAAGACGGAAGAGGTTTTACGAGAAAGCGAGGAACGATTCCGCACTGTAACACAATCGGCTAACGATGCTATTATTACTACAAATAGCAAAGGAATTATATTAGATTGGAACCGAGGTGCCGAAAAGATATTTGGTTATACAGCAGAAGAAATAACCGGAAAATATCTGGCAGAAATAATGCCGCAACGATACATTGAACCCCACAATAATGGCTTCATACGCATAGAACAAGGCGGAACTCATCATATTGTTGGAAAAACAGTTGAACTACACGGATTACATAAAAACGGGAATGAGTTTCCGATAGAATTTTCATTGGCAAATTGGGAAACTGCCTCCGGAAAATTTTTTACGGGAATTATCCGTGATATCACTGATCGCAAGCTGGCTGAAGAAAAACTCCAAAAAAGCTACGATTTGTTAAACAAACTGGCTGCTCAGGTTCCCGGTGTGGTTTATCAGTATCGGTTATATCCCGACGGACACTCTGCTTTTCCGTATTCAAGCCAGGGAATGTACGACATTTACGAGGTCACATCCGAAGAAGTACGCGAAGATGCTTCACCCTTCTTTACCCGGATTCACCCCGACGATTACAATTTCATTGTAGAATCCATCACTGAATCAGCGCGTAACCAAACTACTTATCACAGCGAGTTTCGTGTTATATTGCCTAAACAAGGACTGCGCTGGAGAATGTGCGATGCCAAACCTGAACTATTGGAAGATGGAAGCACATTGTGGTACGGAATTATTAGTGATATTACCGACAGAAAGCAAGCCGAAGAGGCACTGAAAGATAGCGAATTAAAATACCGCGAGTTGGTTGATAATTCTCCCGATGCCATAGTCATTTACGTGGATGGAATAATATCATTTGTGAATAACGAATGTATGCAATTGATGCATGCAGAAACTGCGAATGACTTGATTGGTAAAAATGTGATAGAATTTGTTCATCCCGATTATCGTGCATTAGTCATTGAGCGAATGAAAAAAGCAGCTGCCGAAGGAGTTATTTTACCGCTCGCTGAAGAAAAATTTATACGACTGGATGGTATCGAAATTGATGTAGAAGTAAAGTCAATGTCAGTTCAGTTTGAAAATGAATCGGCCGTTCAATCGATTATCCGTAATATCACCGAACGCAAACTAGCAGCAGATACGATACAGAATGAACGCTTATTACTTCGAACAGTCATTGAAAATATTCCGTATACAATTTATGCAAAAGACTTAGCCGGCCGTAAGACGCTTACCAATAAAGCTGAAGCCAATTTTCTAGGTGCAAAATCAGAGGATGAAGTCTTAGGTAAGGATGATTTTGATTTTTACCCAAAAGAAATTGCAGAAAAGTTTCTGGCTGATGATCAATTGATGATTCAAACCGGATTGCCCGATATAAACAAGGAAAGTTCTGAATTTGATGCAAATGGAAATAAGTACTGGTTGCTCTCGTCTAAACTACCATTATACAACAAAGATAATCAGATTATTGGTTTAGTTGGTATTACTCATGATATTACCTATCGTAAACATGCTGAGGAAATTCTCCAAAACGAGCGATTATTGCTCCGTACGGTCATTGATAATATTCCTAATACAATTTATGCAAAAGACTTAGCCGGCCGTAAGACACTTGCCAATAAGGCTGAACTCAATTTTCTAAACGCAAAATCAGAGGATGAAGTCTTAGGTAAGGATGATTTTGAGTTTTACCCAAAAGAAATTGCTGAAAGGTTTTTGAAAGACGACCAATTGATGATTCAAACCGGATTGCCCGAAATAGACAATGAACGTTTTGAATTTGATGTTAAAGGAAAGGAGCACTGGTTGCTCTCGTCTAAACTACCATTATACAACAAAGATAATCAGATTATTGGTTTAGTTGGTATTACTCATGATATTACCCAGCATAAACAAGCAGAAGAAAGTCTTGAAAATGAACGCTTACTACTTCGTACAGTTATTGACAACATTCCCGATACAATTTTTGCAAATGATTTGTCGGGTCGGAAAACGCTTGCCAACGCTGCCGAAGTGAATACTTTAGGTTTTAAATCTGAATCAGACTTGTTAGGAAAAGATGATTCTGATTTTTATCCACCAAAATTAGCTGAAAAATTCAAACTCGACGATCAAAAACTGCTCGAAACAGGTGAGCCTGAATTCGACAGAGAAGGTTTTATAACTGACGGGAAAGGTGAAAAGCGTTGGGTTTTATCTTCAAAACTTCCTTTGCGTGACAAGAATAACCAGATTATAGGTTTAGTCTGCATCGGACGAAATATTACTGCCCGAAAAAAAATGGAAGAGTTTTTGCGCCAAAGTGAAGAACATTACCGCACGTTGGTGGAACGTATGCCTGACGGTGTGTATAAAAGCACCCACGATGGAAAATTTATCAGTGTCAATTCGGCAATGGTGATGATGCTTGGTTATGAATCAGTAGAAGAACTGATGGCTATTGATATAAAGACGCAGCTGTATTTTATACCGGAAGACCGCGCAAGTTTAGTATTGGATAATGAATTGAAGGAGATGGCTATTTATCGGATGAAAAAGAAAGATGGTTCCGAAATTTGGATAGAAGATCATGGCTGGTACATTCTCGATGAAAAAGGTGAAGTGCTTTTTCACGAAGGCGTTATGAGGGACGTTACTAACAGGCTGCAATCTGAGCAAGCTTTGAGCGAATCGAGGGAAGAATTAAAAAAATTTGCCGCGCATCTGCAAAATGTTCGTGAAGAAGAAAGGTTGCTGTTGGCCAATGAAATACACGATGAACTTGGCCAGATTTTGATTGCAATCAAAATAGATATGGGAATTTTGAAACAAAAAACGTTAAAAATCATCGATAAAGATAAATCTAAAGATATTTTGCCTAAATTTGACAATATTTTCGGTTTGATTGATAATACAATCAATACGACTCGAAAGATTATGGCTGATAACCGGCATGAAGAGCTGCATTTACTTGGATTTATTGAATCGGCTAAATTACATACAAGTAATTTTCAGGATAAATATCAAATAAAGTGCCAGTTTGAACATGCGATTTCCAAACTTGAAATTAACTCGCAACAAGCAATCGCCTTGTTCCGGATACTTCAAGAAGCACTCAACAATGTTGCCGAACACGCCAAAGCTACCGCTGTACAGGTTCAACTTTATGCAAAAGACGACAAACTGATATTAGACATTAAAGATAATGGAGTAGGATTTACCGAAAAACAAGAAATTAAAAAAGACGCTTATGGGCTTATTGGTATGAAGGAGCGAGCCTATTTGTTGGACGGCGAATTGAAAATTACCAGTCAATCAGGCAAAGGTACGAGCGTGAGAGTGGAAATGCCGTATCAGGTTATCAGTGAATAGTTAGCGGCAAATAATTGTTAATTTGTCAATTAAAGATTCAATCGTTTTTGGCTATATTAAAATCAACTTTCTATCCAACAATATCACGTTAAGCTAGTAATAAATTAAATCACTTAAAAAATAAGGTTATGATAAAAGTATTTATTGTTGACGATCATGCAATTATTCGTGAAGGATTAAAAAAGATTCTGAAAGAAGAGTCTGACATAATTGTAGTAGGTGAAGCACAGAATGGAGTCGAATTGCTCGAAAAAATACAAAAGCCTGATTTCGAATGCGATGTCATGCTGTTGGATATGAATATGCCTGGCAGAAGCGGGATTGATTTACTTTGCGACCTGAAAATCATGAAGCCGGAACTCCGTATTTTGGTGTTGAGCATACACCCCGAAGATAGATTTGCATTACGCACCTTAAAAGCCGGTGCGGGAGGTTACCTTTGCAAAGATACGGCACTGGATGAGTTGGTTGTTGCTATCAGAAAAATCAGTACAAAAGGAAGGTATCTGAGCATTGCGCTGGCCGAACATATGGCTTTTGATGTTATTCCCGAAAAGGATACTTTACCACACGAACAATTGTCGAACCGTGAACTCGAAATCATGTTTATGCTTGCCGAAGGCAAAAAAGTGAAAGATATTGCTACTGAACTGGTATTGAGTATCAGTACCGTGTTTACATACAGGGTTCGAATCTTTGAAAAATTGAAAATTAAAAGTAATGTAGAACTCACCCATTATGCCATGATCAATATGCTTATTGAGTAAAACAACTGAGGTTGCTGCTTCATGTGGCAACTGTGTTCGGTTCGGTGAAGTATAGAGACATTCGCCGAAACCAACGCCAACAACCTACACACTACGCTTATCAGGGCATTATACTAATTTGCCAATATTTTCCTACTAACCGTTATCAGGGTTCTCAACCCTGGCAGCGGTTTTTTTTTACTCTTTTCTTTGCTTCTTATACCAACTGTACATATAAAACATACCAATATGTTCTATATGTCTACTGTTGTTAATGCCGATGACTACAAACAAATAGGACAATAAGACGAAGTCG
>JADGPS010000059.1 GCA_017882285.1 Paludibacter sp.
GCCACCGATAACTACCAAAGATGTTGGTTGTTCTTTCAAATCGAGAATTTCCCGGTTGGTTAATATAATATCACCTGCTTCTGCCAAACCCGGAATAGGCGGAACTGAAGCTTCGGAACCGGTACATATCAATAAATTGTTTCCTAAATACGTTTCACCGTTGCAGGTTACTTCCACACCTTCCGGGCTGCGTCCCTGAATCATCGCTTCACCTTTGACAACAGTTACATGGTTCAACTTCATTTTTGCATCAACACCTGCTACTAATTTTCGAACTACTTTATTTTTACGGGCAACAATTTTCCCGTAATCAAAACGGATATTGTCACCGTAAACGCCGTATTTATCACCATGCAAGGCGTTTTCGTAGGTTTTCGCACTATAAAGCATGGTTTTGGTTGGAATGCAACCTTCATTGAGGCAAACTCCACCCATGCTTTTCTTCTCGAATAAAAGAACCGAAAGTCCTTTATTGCCTGCACGTTCTGCAGCCACATATCCGGCCGGACCGCCACCAATAATAATTAAATCAAACATCTTTATTTACGATTTAAAAACTTGCCTGCTGCAAGCAGGTTTACAATTTACGATTGGATAATTGATTTCCAAAGTTACAAAAAGATTTTTAAAAGCAATAGAAAATTAATTAACTTTCATTATTCTCCAAAAAATTATACTCCCGAAACTAAATACAAAAGAGGTTGTCTCAAAATGAATTTGGGCCAATCTCTTTTGTATTGTTATCAAGTAATTCTTGGTAAGCCAAGCGGTAAATCGTAAATCTGTTACAGGCAATTTATTGAATTCAAATCTTCGAAAGCAACCTGCAAACGGGCAATCAATGATTCTTCGCCTTTGCGCAACCAAACGCGTGGATCGTAGAATTTTTTATTGGGTTTATCGGCTCCTTCGGGATTTCCAATCTGACTTTGCAGATAATCGTGATTTTTAGCTTCAAAACCACGGACACCATCCCAATAAGCCCACTGAGTATCTGTATCGATATTCATTTTTACTACTCCATAACTGATTGCTTCACGAATTTCTGCGTGTGTAGAACCCGAACCACCATGAAATACAAAGTTAACCGGATGAGCTTCTGCCAATCCAAGTTTTTCCTTGATATAATCCTGTGAATTTTTAAGAATGATGGGCATTAATTTCACATTACCCGGTTTATAAACTCCATGCACATTACCAAATGAAGCCGCAATAGTGAAGTTCGGCGAAATTTTACTCAATTCCTGATAGGCATAAAACACATCGGCCGGTTGTGTGTACAGTAATTTGTTGTCGATGCCGCTGTTGTCAACTCCATCTTCTTCTCCCCCGGTAATTCCGAGTTCAATTTCGAGTGTCATGCCCATTTTGCTCATGCGTTCGAGGTACCGTTTGCTGATTTCAATGTTTTCTTTGAGTGGTTCTTCTGAAAGATCGAGCATGTGCGAACTGAAAAGCGGTTTTCCATATTGAGCAAAATGTTTTTCGCCTGCATCCAAGAGTCCGTCAATCCAGGGAAGTAATTTTTTGGCTGCATGATCGGTATGAAGAATGACATGAACTCCATAAGCCTCAGCCAGTATGTGAATATGTTTTGCTCCCGCAACAGCACCCAAAACCGCAGCTTGTTGACCTTCAAGTTTCAACCCTTTACCTGCATTAAAAGCAGCACCACCATTTGAATATTGAATCATTACCGGCGCATTGGCTACTTTTGCAGCTTCCATTACCGCGTTTACAGTCGAAGATCCGACAACATTTACTGATGGAATGGCAAAACCATTCGCTTTGGCAACTTTAAAAATATACTGTAAATCTATTCCGGTAACTACACCGGGTTTTACAACATTTGAAATTTTATCCATAACTATATGTTTAATTATAATACATTTGTTTAATCTAAAGTATAACAACAGAATAGGAATAATGTTGCTGTGAAAAGTTTTGAATTGCTACTTTTCCAAACTACGGAGTCATTTCTTCCGACAAAAAATGTTCTAGATGTTCGGGTTTTACATTTATGGACAGCTGCCCGTTAATGGCAAAGGAAATATGTCCTGTTTCCTCGGAGACAACGATGGCAACAGCATCTGAATGTTCTGTCATTCCTAAGGCAGCACGATGCCTCAATCCTAATCGTTTTGGAATGGTTTGATTTTGGGAAACCGGCAAAATACAGGCGGCCGCTTTAAGTTTTCGATTGGAAATGATTAATGCTCCATCGTGCAATGGACTGTTTTTAAAGAAGATAGTTTCTATCAGTCGGGAATTGATATTGGCATTTAGTTGTTCTCCGGAATGCGAATAAAAATCTAAATTGTTATTTCTTGTAAGGATAATCAGAGCACCTGTTGAACTTTTTGAAAGATTGCGGCAGGCTAATACAATCTGAACCAAATCGAAATCTGTTTTCTCTTTTTCATTCGTATTACTTCCAAAAAACCGTTTAAAAGAATAGAAGATGCTCCCTTTTCGTCTGGATCCGATTCTGGTAAAAAAGCGCCGGATTTCATCCTGAAAAAGTACAATCAGAGCAAAAGCACCCACACTGATAACGCGGTCGAAAATGCCGCCCAATAACTCCATTTTAAACACATACGAAACAAGAAACCAGCATATTATAAATGCTAATATGCCAATAAAAATATTAACCGCTCCGGTTCGTTTGAGAAGTTTAAAAGTCTGGTAAAGCAAAATTGCCACCAAAAAAATATCTACAAAATCTTTAAATCCAATGTGAAATCCCATTTTCAGTTTTCAGTTTTTAGTGAACAGTTATCCTGATATTTATTATAAATTGCAATGGCTTGCATGGCTTCTTTCACATCGTGAACCCGCAAAATGGAAGCACCACCCATGAGCGCCAACATATTGGCGGAAGTTGTTGCATTTAAAGCTTCGGTAGCGTCTATCCCCAGTAAATTATACAGCATGGATTTTCGGGATAATCCTGCCATTATCGGTACATTTAATTCTTTGAAATACCTAAGTTGACTCAAAAGTTGATAATTCTGATCCAACGATTTTGCAAAACCGAAACCGGGATCAATAACAACGTCGTTTACACCCAACAAATGCAATTGAGCCAGCCGTTTTTCAAGAAATCGTAAAACTTCTGAAACAATATCCTCGTATTGAGTAGTTGATTGCATTGTTTGCGGTGTCCCTTTTAAATGCATTAGCACGTAGGCAACTTGCAAATCTGCAATTGTTTCGAACATTAAATCATCCAAAGTTCCTCCACCAATATCATTTATCATGGCAACCTGAAAATTCTTAACAACATGTCTGGCAACACTCGAACGGAACGTATCAACCGAAATGGTCAAATCGGGAAATTTTTTTAAAAGAATTTCCAATGCTCCCGAAACTCTTCTGATTTCCTCCTCTTGCGTGATAATTTCGGCATTCGGACGTGATGAATAACCACCAATATCAATAATCCCAACGCCATCGTCCATCATTCTTTCAACCGCATTCAGGATTGATTTATCTGTAACAAATCGATTTTCTTTAAAAAATGAATCGGGAGTAACATTGATAATTCCCATGACAATTGGAGTTGATAAATCTACCAAACGATTATTCAATTTCAATTGCAAAGAATTAGAGTTCATAGTTTTAATACACCTTCCAAAAAAACAGATTCTTAATTGCCTTTTGCAAAAGTAAGAAAATATAGCGACAGAGATGTCAGATAAAGAAAATATTGAAAAAATAATTACAAAGTATACGTTTTTTGACGAAAATCAGTTATTATGGTAGGACATTTTTTGGTAATTGCCAAAAAAATAATTCTAATAGTCTTTTTACAGAAAAAAGTACTATTTTTGCACCATAGTTTTAATACATTTTATATTCTTTAAATCATCACACCTTATATGAAATTGAAAACCATAGCTAAATTAGCATCATTATCTTTAGCAATAATAATGGTTGCATGTACCGGTAAAACTAACGAAGGTTATTCCAATGTAACCGGATGGAAATACAACGACAAAAAAGGTACCGGCTTTACCGTAAAAAAAGATTATACCAATCAAGTTCCACCCGGAATGGTGGCTATTGAAGGCGGTTCATTTACAATCGGCGGAAAAGGCGAATACGTTACTGCACCCCGCGACAATAAACCACGCAGAATAACGGTAAGTTCATTTTATATGGATGAATATGAAATTACTAATAATAATTGGCGCGAGTACACAACATGGATGAAAGCGATTTTTGGAAAAGTAGCTCCAAGATTGGTTCAAAAAACCGAACCAAATGTAAATGTTTGGCGTGAAGAACTAGCTTATAATGAACCCATTTTAGAAAATTATTTTACTCATCCATCGTATGACCAATATCCGGTTGTAGGAGTTACTTGGGAACAAGCTATGGATTATTGCCAATGGCGGACTGACAGGGTGAATGAAAAAGCATTAACCGATGCAGGTGCAATTTTACCAACTGATTTTTCAAAACTTGAAAAACAAACCGGTCTTGATTCTATTGCCAATAATTTTATTTTCAACACGCAAAAATATCTCACACAAAAAAACTATCAACCGGCATCAGGAAAAAATGCGAAAAAAGACTTGTATGGTCAGAACCGAAAAGTGGATATGTCCGATGGAATTCTTTTCTCTGATTTCAGATTACCAACTGAAGCTGAATGGGAATTTGCAGCTTACGGAATTACTTCCGGTAAAAATGGAATGGTACCCGAAGGTAAAATTTATCCCTGGTCTGGCAATCAACTCCGAAATCCATCAAAAAAACAATTGGGACAGATGATGGCAAATTTCGTAAGAGGACGAGGTGACATGATGGGAACTTCCGGTAGTTTGAATGACAAAGCAACCATTACAGCTCCTGTAAATGCTTATTTTCCAAATGATTTTGGACTATATAATATGGCTGGAAATGTTAATGAATGGGTACTCGATGTTTACCGTTCTACCACTTTTGAGGATATGGCAGAATACAACTCTTTCAGAGGAAATGTGTTTTTAACACTGGTTTTTGTATCCGATAATCTGGGTAATAAAACGTATAAAGTGGATTCGCTTGGACGTATTGCCACAGAAGTTGCAAAAGGAGATGATGTCCGTAATTTTAAAGATGGCGATGATTCTTCTCTCATTACCAGCATTAATGATTCTACAGGATTGGCAAACTTAAGAAACAATGCAAAAATAGATCCGACTGATGTTTTGAGACCTACGATTTCCGAAAAGACCCGGGTTTATAAAGGTGGTTCGTGGAAAGATCGTGCTTATTGGTTGAATCCTTCTACCCGCAGGTATTTGGATCAGGATAAATCAAGTAATGACATAGGTTTTCGATGTGCCATGAGTATGATTGGTGATAAAGACCAAACCAAAAAGAAATAACAAATCAATCAATAATTTACAAGGCACCTGTTTGAGTCAAACAGGTGCTTTTGTTTATAAAAAGCAGAATTTCTCAATGAAAATTTGTACTTTTGTCGTCTTAAAATTTGAACAAACTATATAAATTGATTAGAATGAGTAGAACGATTATTGTTGATGCGCTGAAACGGAAGGATTTTGGTGCTGAAGTGAACATAAAAGGGTGGGTCAGAACCCGTCGTGGAAATAAAAATGTAAGTTTTATCGCGTTGAACGATGGTTCGACCATTCATAATATTCAGGTAGTTGCCGATAACGAAAAATTCGGATATGAATACTTGAAACCAATAACTACCGGAGCTTGTATCAGTGTTACCGGCAGATTAGTTGAATCGCTGGGTCAAGGTCAGACGGTGGAAGTACAAGCCGAAAAAATTGAAATCTATGGTATTGCCGATCCGGAAACTTATCCGTTGCAAAAGAAAGGTCACACCTTGGAATTTCTGCGCGAAATAGCACACCTACGTCCCCGAACAAATACTTTTGGAGCCGTTTTCCGCATTCGTCACAACATGGCAATGGCAATTCACACTTTCTTTCACGAACGTGGATTCTTCTACTTCCACACGCCTATTATTACAGCTTCCGATTGCGAAGGTGCCGGACAAATGTTTCAGGTAACCACCCTGAATCTCTACGATTTGAAAAAAGATGAAACAGGTGCGATTGATTACAGCAACGATTTCTTTGGAAAACAAGCCAGCCTGACTGTTTCCGGTCAGCTCGAAGGAGAATTGGCAGCTATGTCGATGGGAGCTATTTATACTTTCGGACCGACTTTCCGTGCTGAAAATTCCAATACGCCACGCCACTTGTCGGAGTTTTGGATGATTGAACCTGAAGTAGCATTCAACGAAATTGAAGAAAACATGCAACTGGCACAGGATTTTATTCAATACTGCGTAAAATGGGCGTTAGATAATTGCAAAGATGATTTGGAATTCCTTTGCAATATGTATGACAAGGAATTGATTGAGCGCCTGAACTCAGTGGTGAAAAACGATTTCGAACGGGTGACTTACACGAAAGGTGTCGAGATTTTGGAAGCTGCCATTGCAAAAGGTAAAAATTTTGAATTTCCGGTTGGTTGGGGAACAGACCTGCAATCAGAACACGAACGCTACTTAGTGGAACAACATTTCAAAAAACCGGTGATCCTGACCGATTATCCAAAAGAAATCAAATCGTTCTACATGAAACAAAACGATGATGGAAAAACCGTACGCGCCATGGATGTTTTATTCCCGAAAATAGGTGAAATTATCGGTGGCTCCCAACGCGAAGAAGATTATGACAAACTGAAAGCACGTGCCGAAGAAATGGGAGTTCCAACAAAAGATATTTGGTGGTATCTGGAAACCCGAAAATTTGGAACAGCTCCACATGCCGGTTTCGGTCTGGGTTTTGAACGATTACTGCTTTTTGTAACTGGTATGTCGAACATTCGCGATGTAATACCATTTCCACGCACACCAAACAATGCAGAATTCTGATTTGTTATCTTGCGGCGAAATATAAACCAAAATTAAATGTCATAGTGTAATATTGCACAAGTATTATCAAATTGTGCATTTTTTAGTTAACATAATTTCGGCTTAAAAGATATTTCACTATTTTTGCCATCTGAACATTACAAATATCAACAATATCAACTTTAAAAATGGATAAAGTAACAAAAACCGAATTGGACAATGTTGTGGTTCGTTTCTCGGGTGACTCGGGAGATGGAATGCAATTAACCGGAACACTTTTCTCCAATCTCTCGGCTATTTTAGGAAACGAGATTTCCACTTTCCCCGATTATCCCTCTGAAATTCGTGCACCACAAGGCACAATAGGAGGTGTATCAGGATTTCAGGTACATTTAGGTTCAAGTAAAATTTATACACCCGGAGATGATCCGGATGTATTGGTAGTAATGAATCCGGCAGCTCTCAAAGTGAATGCCAAATTCGTCAAAAAAGGCGGTGTTATTATCTTTGATGCCGATACTTTCGATAAATCAGGTTTTGAAAAAGCCGGATTTAAAACTGAAAATCCTTTCGAAGAATTATCCATTTCAGCTACTATTCAACTCATTCCGGCTCCGCTCTCAACGCTGACTCAAAGCAGTTTGGAAGGTTTTGGATTTGACAACAAAACCGTGTTGCGAAGCAAAAACATGTTTGCGTTGGGTTTGATTTGCTGGTTATTTAACCGTCCAATCGAACAGGCAATTCATTTTTTACAAAATAAATTCGGCAAAAAACCAACTATTTTAGAAGCAAACATTAAAGTATTGACCGATGGGTTTAATTACGGAAATAATTTACATTTGACAGTCTCTACTTTTTTTGTTGAAAAATCACATGAAACCCCAAAAGGGAAATATACCAGCATTAGCGGAAACAAAGCTACAGCGTGGGGTTTAATTGCAGCCGCACAAAAAGTCGGTTTGCAATTATACCTCGGAAGCTATCCTATTACTCCTGCCACCGACATTATGCATGAGTTAGCTGCTCGTAAAGATTTGGGTGTTAAAGTGGTACAGGCCGAAGACGAAATTGCCGGGATTACCTCAGCTATCGGTGCTTCATTTGCCGGTTGTCTGGCTGCCACAAGTACTTCCGGTCCCGGATTAGCACTTAAATCAGAGGCAATTGGCTTGGCTGTTATGGCCGAATTACCATTAGTGGTTATTGACGTTATGCGTAGTGGTCCTTCCACCGGAATGCCAACCAAAACCGAACAAACAGATTTGTTACAGGCTCTTTACGGTCGAAACGGCGAAAGCCCTGCCGTAGTAATGGCTGCCGGAACTCCTGACGATTGTTTCAATTTTGCATTTATGGCTTGTAAAATTGCCCTTGAACATATGACACCGGTTATTTTGTTGACCGATGCTTTTATCGGAAACGGAACTTCGTTATGGAAACTGCCAACGTTAGCAGATTTACCCGAAATAAAACCAAACTATGTGAAATCCGATATGACGGATTACAAGGTTACTACCCGCAATGAAAAATCGAAAGTTCGCTATTGGAGTATTCCGGGCGTAAAAGGGTTTGAACATCGGAATGGTGGTTTGGAAAAAGATTATAATAGCGGTGCAATTTCAAGTGATCCTGAAAATCATCAGAAAATGGTGGATACACGTGAAGAAAAAGTGAATAACATAAGCCAATTTATTCCTGAACTGAAAATAGAAGGAAATAAAGACGCTGATTTGCTGGTTATCGGTTGGGGTGGAACTCATGGACATTTGATGAGTGCTGTAAATTCAATGAACAAAAACGGTAAAAAAGTGGCTTTGGCTCATTTTAATTATATCAATCCATTGCCAAAAAACACGGTGAAAGTGATTCAACAGTACAAAAAAGTAGTAGTGTGCGAATTAAATAGCGGGCAATTTGCTACTTTCCTGCGGTCGAAAGTTCCTGCAGTGGAATTTCTGCAATACAACAAAGTTCAGGGGCAACCTTTTACAGTTACAGAACTGGAAGAACATTTCATTTCACTCTTAAAGTAAAAAAATTATTTCAAATTTCAACTTATGGAAACTACCGAATCAACAACAATACAATATACCGTCAAAGATTTTAAAAGCGATCAGTATGTTCGCTGGTGTCCCGGTTGTGGCGATTATGCCGTGCTCAATTCACTTCAGAAAGTGATGGCCGATTTAGGCGTTGCACCTCACGAAACTGCCGTTATTTCGGGTATCGGATGTTCGTCACGCTTGCCATATTATATAAGCAGCTATGGTTTTCACACCATTCACGGTCGTGGAGGCGCCATTGCAACCGGTGTGAAAGTGGCAAATCCTAAATTGACTGTTTGGCAAATTACAGGCGATGGAGACTGTCTGGCAATTGGTGGAAATCATTTCATTCACAGCATTCGTCGTAATGTGGATTTGAATGTATTGCTTTTCAATAATCAGATTTACGGATTAACAAAAGGTCAATATTCTCCAACAACCAAAAAAGGATATGTAACAAAATCATCACCTTTTGGAACGGTAGAACGACCGTTCCGTCCTGCAGAATTGACTTTTGGCGCTCGCGGAACCTTTTTCGGACGTTTGCTCGATGTTGATCTGAAAACCGCTCAAATGACACTGATGGCTGCTGCCAGGCACAAAGGAACTTCAGTAGTTGAATGTTTGGTAAACTGCGTTATCTTCAATGATGGAGCACATGGTTGGCTTGCCGAAAAAGAAAGCCGTGCCGACAGAACAATCACGTTGGAACATGGCAAACCGATGATTTTCGGAAAAGAACGCAATAAGGGATTAGTGCTTGATGGACTCAACCTGAAAGTGGTTACCATTGGCGAAAACGGTGTAACTGAAAACGACATTTTAATACATGACGCTGCTTGCGAAGATACAACCATCCACATGAAACTGGCTTTGATGGAAGGACCTGAAATGCCAATTGCATTGGGTGTAATCCGCGATGTGGAAGAAGAAACCTACGATGCTGCAGTAGAAGCGCAAATTGCCGAAGTACAAGCCAAATCAAAAGTGAAAACCTTCGACGACCTGATTGCAACCTGCGAACAATGGGAAATGTAAATTGAAGGAGGCCCCCTAAATCCCCCAAAGGGGGGACTTAATATAATTTGTAAGTTTAAAAGAATAATCAAAAACCGGTGCGGGCGAAGGCTGGTACCGGTTTTTTATATCCAAAAAGACATGAAAAAAATAATTGCATTTTTAGTACTTGCACTTTCCATTTCGGCGTTTGCCGAAACTGCCGATGACCGAGCATATTTGGTAAAAGTGGGAGATATGGCTCCGAACTTTAGTATGAAACTGACCGACGGAAAAACCGTAAAACTTTCCGATTTGAAAGGAAAAGTTGTCATGTTAAAGTTTACAGCAAGTTGGTGCAGCGTTTGCCGCAAGGAAATGCCTTTTATCGAACGCGATATCTGGCAAAAACACAAGACCAATCGCAACTTTGCATTGATGGCTATCGACCGCGATGAACCGCAAGCAACCGTTTTGAACTTCGTTAAAGTAACCGGCATTACTTACCCGATTGGGTTAGACCCAAAAGCCGATATTTTTGTGTTGTATGCTTTGCGTGAAGCGGGAATTACCAGAAATGTGATTATCGATAAAACAGGTAGAATCGTTATGTTGACCCGGCTTTATGACGAAGCAGAATTTAAGAGAATGACCAAATTGATTGATTCAATGCTGAATTGATTCATTTGATATTTACTGACATAAATAGTTTTGAATAAATTAAACATTTCTTTCCTGAGTTCGTTTATTTCGTAATGATTTGCAAAATTCGTATTTTAAATTCGTGTAAAATGGAAACAAAAGAACAAGTATTGGGAGCCATGAAAAAGGCAGGAGTTCCCGTAAATGCATGTAAACTGGTCGAACTGACCGGTCTGGATCGAAAAGAAGTGGACAAAGCAATGAAACAATTGAAAGCCGATGAGGCTATCGTATCGCCAAAAAATTGTTTCTGGCAACCAAAATGACAGAATTTTAAAAAAAAGAAACAGTCACAGGATAATTTCCTTGTGACAATTTCTTTTTAATACTGATTGAGTTTTATCCCAAATCAACATGTTCTGCCTGAATTTCTTCGTTCAGAAAAATGGAAGCAGAGGACGCAAATTTTTCAATCGATTCGGTTGTGAGATAGCGTATAGAGCCACCCTGAGTACATTTATCCGCCATTTCGGGATGACGTTGAAGGTAATCTGCCAGACTTTTAGCCACAATTTCACCTTGTGAAACGATAGTAATTCCTTCAGGAAGATAGGCTTTAATTTTATCTTCTAAAAGCGGATAGTGGGTGCAGCCCAACATGATGGTGTCAATGAATCGATCTGCATCCAGTAAATTTTTCACATTTTTCCAGACAAAATAATCTGCACCTTTCGACAGGTGCTCATTGTTTTCAATCAGTGGAACCCACATGGGACAAGCTTCGGAAGTAACCACAATATCTTCGTGCAACTTTTCAATTTCAAGCGGATAGGAATTTGATTGAACTGTTCCCAAAGTTGCCAGCAAACCGATATGTTTTGTTTTCGTCATTTCGCCAACTGCTTCCACGGTAGGTCGAATCACACCTAAAACCCTGCGATTTGGATCGAGAAGCGGTAAATCGTGTTGCTGAATAGTACGCAAAGCCTTTGCAGAAGCCGTATTGCAGGCCAAAACAACCAACTGGCAACCCATTTCGAACAATTTAATAACACATTCCAGCGTGTATTTGTAAACCACGTCGAAAGAACGTGTCCCATAAGGAGTTCGGGCATTATCACCCAGGTAAATATAATCGTATTCCGGCAATTCAGCACGGATTTTTTCCAAAATAGTCAAGCCACCATAACCCGAATCAAAAATTCCAATGGGACCACCCCCAACCCCTAAAGGGGAGTTGAAGTTACTTCCATCTCGTATTTCCTTTTTTATATTTTTCATATTAAAAGTTTAAAACAATCATTACTAATTAAGTTCCCCTTCAGGGGTTAGGGGTTTAATCAAACATCTGACCTGCATTATTGCTCATTTGAACCATACGATCATATTCAGCAGGCGACAAATCGAGGTAATAATAATTTTGCGGATTCATTATTTCACCTTTGTAATGCACTTCGTAATGCAAGTGAGGCCCGGTAGATTTTCCGGTATTCCCAACTAAACCAATCACATCACCGCGTTTAAGTTTCTGACCAACACGCACTTTAATGGCATTCATGTGAGCATACAAAGTGACATATCCATAACCATGATTAATTTGAACACAATTTCCATATCCTTGTTCCCAACCGGCACCCGAAACTGTTCCATTACCTGTTGCATAAATATCTGTTCCAATCGGGGCAGTGAAATCCATTCCGGCATGAAATCGTCTGGAGTGATAAATCGGATCAATACGCCAACCGTAACCGGAAGCCATTCGCATCAGGTTTTTATTTAACACCGGTTGAATTGCAGGAAGATTTTCAAGCATGGTTTGATTATTCTTTGCCATCAGTACTAATTCATCATACGATTTTGATTGAATATAAAGCTCTTTTTTTAGTTCATTCAGCTTCTTGGATGTAGAAACTACAATTTCCGAGTTAGTCATGTCGAGCAATTGCTCGTAATACTGAGTATCTGCCGAACTGCCCCTCCGCACCGAAAGAGGAATAGGATCTGCCTGGAAAATAACGCGGTATAGATTATCATCCCGTTGTTGCAAATCATTCATAACATATTGAACTTCTTGCAATTGACGATCCAGAACTTTATACTGAGCTTCCATGTGCGATTTATCCTGCGTAAGTTGCTTTTCTTCAGGTGACGGAATGGTGGAAACGAAAATAAAGAAAAATATTATACCCAATGACGCTCCCGAAAGCGCATGAATAGCCAATTGCTTAAGCCAGTGGGCAATTGTGTGCTCAATTTGCTCATAGCTTAACGTTTCGGGATTGAAATGGAATTTTTTCTTGGCCATAAAAATCAGTTTAACCCTGACCGTTAAATGGAAACAATCAAGTTAGAAATCAAAGGAAAAAGTAAGTCAATCAATCATTTCTGAAAGTAAATCAACCATTCATCACAATTTTTATAACTTCTTTTGCTGCAAAAATAATAAATTTGAGCTACTTTTGCAGTCTTTATTTGTTATTATTAACCTAGAACCCCTAAATCCCCTAAAGGGGACTCTTTGAACCCCCTTTAGGGGGCAGGGGGTCATAGCAAATTATAAAATGACTTCACAGGAAATTCGTCAATCCTTTCTTGATTTTTTTGCATCAAAAGGGCACAAAATCGTTCCGTCAGCACCCATGGTTATCAAAGATGATCCTACTTTGATGTTTACCAATGCCGGAATGAACCAATTCAAAAACATCATTCTGGGTAACGATCCGATAAAATATTCACGTGTAGCCGACTCGCAAAAATGTTTGCGCGTAAGTGGAAAACACAATGATTTGGAAGAAGTCGGACACGATACGTACCACCATACCATGTTCGAAATGCTTGGTAACTGGTCGTTTGGCGATTATTTCAAAAAAGAAGCCATCGAATGGGCATGGGAATACCTCACCGAAGTATTGAAATTAGATAAAGACCGTCTTTATGTTACGATTTTTGAAGGTTACGCCCCGGAAGGACTCGAACGCGACGACGAAGCCGCTCAAATCTGGTCGAAATTCCTACCTGCCGAACGCATTATCAACGGAAATAAAAAAGATAATTTCTGGGAAATGGGCGACACCGGACCCTGCGGTCCCTGCTCCGAAATTCACATCGACATCCGAGACAAAGACGAACGTGCTAAAATTGATGGTTTGTCCCTCGTAAACGGAAGTCACCCGCAAGTAATTGAAATCTGGAATAACGTCTTCATGCAATACAACCGCAAAGCCGATGGTTCGCTCGAAGAATTGCCTGCTAAAGTAATTGACACGGGAATGGGCTTCGAACGGCTATGCATGGCTATCCAGGGCGTTCAATCGAACTACGACACCGATGTGTTTACTCCAATCATTTCCGAAATCGGTCTTGTCTGCGGCACCGGATACGGCAAAAACGAAAAAACCGACATTGCCATGCGCGTTATTGCCGACCACATTCGTACCATTGCTTTTTCCATTACCGACGGTCAATTGCCTTCGAATGCCAAAGCCGGTTACGTGATTCGCCGCATCTTGCGTCGTGCCGTGCGCTACGGTTATACTTTCCTTGGGCAACGGTCGGCATTTATGTACAAATTAATCACCGTGTTGAGTGATGTAATGGGGAAAGCCTATCCCGAACTCCTTTCTCAAAAATCATTGATTGAAAAAGTAATCAAAGAAGAAGAAGAATCGTTTCTGCGCACACTCGAAACCGGTATTCGTCTGCTCGATAAATACCTCCCCCCAACCCCCTCCCAAGGAGGGGGAATTTTGAGTGGCAAGGTTGCATTTACACTCTATGATACCTTTGGCTTCCCACTTGATTTAACAGAACTGATTCTTCGTGAAAATGGAATGACTATAAATATAGACGAATTCACTGCCGAAATGCTTAAACAAAAAGAACGTGCCCGAAATGCTGCAACAGTTGAAACCGGTGACTGGGTAACGGTTCGCGAAGGCGACAGCGTGTTTGTTGGTTATGATTTCACCTCGTTCGATACCGAAATTTTGCGTTACCGCAAGGTGAAACAAAAAAACCGGGAATACTATCAAATAGTGCTTTCGAATACGCCTTTCTATGCCGAAATGGGAGGACAAGTAGGTGATACAGGTTGGTTGATTTCGGAAAACGGAACGATTGAAATTATTGATACCAAAAAGGAAAATAACCTGACGGTACACATTGCCAACAGTTTGCCGGAAGATGTAACCGATACTTTTAAGGCTGCTATCGACGTTGAAAAACGTAAAGCGACTGAATGTAACCACTCAGCTACGCACTTGCTCCACGAGGCTTTACGTGAAGTCCTGGGCACACATGTGGAGCAAAAAGGTTCGTTTGTAAGTCCCGACGCCCTGCGTTTCGACTTTTCGCATTTCCAAAAACTGACGAAAGAAGAAATTCGTGCCGTAGAAGCCATTGCCAACCATAAAATCCGCGAAAATTATCCTTTGCAGGAAAAACGCGATACACTGATCGCCGAAGCTCAGGCAATGGGTGCTATGGCTTTGTTTAGCGAGAAATACGGCGAAACGGTTCGTGTTATTCAATTCGGCACTTCCACCGAACTTTGCGGAGGAACTCACGTAAAAGCAACCGGCGAAATTGGTATGGTACGGATTGTATCTGAAACTTCTATTGCATCCGGCATCCGTCGAATCGAAGCTATTACTGCTAAAAGTGTTGAGCAATTAATTGATTTCCAACAAGACAGTCTCACTGATGCACGTGACTTTTTTAACAATACACCCGATTTAATGTCTGCAATCCGCAAATCTATTGAGGAAAGCAGCGAACTAAAAAAGCAGGTTGAAACTTTTGTTCATGAAAAAATCATGAGTTTAAGGGATGAACTGATTCAAGAAGCTTTAATTATTAAAGGCATAAAAGTAATCAACTTAGAAACCAATTTACCTGCAGAAATGATTAAAACCCTGGCTTTCCAAATTCGGAACATTGAAAGTGAAAAATTATTTTTTGTGACAGGAAGTGTTTATGAAGGGAAACCTTCACTAACCGTTTTACTATCTGATGATTTAGTTGAAAAAGGGTTTAATGCTGTAAACATTGTACGTGATGCTGCCAAAGAAATACAAGGTGGTGGTGGTGGACAACCATTTTTTGCAACAGCCGGTGGTAAAAATGCCGATGGCATACAGAAAGCGATTGAAAAGGCGTTGGAAGCATTGAATTAATTATTCTTTCGAATAAAATAACACCAAAAAATGAGTTTAGAATCAATCCTTATAACTTTAGTTGCGGAGGCTGTAAAATCACTTTACGGTCTTGAGACTGAAGAAAATCAGATACAACTTCAAAAAACAAAAAAAGAGTTCGAAGGTGACTTAACCGTCGTGACTTTCCCTTTTGTAAAAGCTGCACGCAAGTCACCCGAACAAGTTGGACAGGAAATTGGAGAGTTCTTATTAAAAGATACCGAAGTTATTTCAAAATTTAATGTAGTAAAAGGCTTTCTGAACCTGAGTATCAGCAAAAGTTTTTGGCTCGAAACTCTTACTGCTATTCATTCTAATACTGATTTTGGAATTACAAAAGCAGCTGAGGATGCCGCATTGATGATGATTGAATATTCGTCGCCCAACACTAACAAACCGCTTCATTTAGGTCATATCCGCAATAATTTACTCGGTCACAGCATTGCCGAAATTCAAAAAGCAAACGGTTGGAAAGTCATCAAAACCAATATTGTGAACGACCGTGGTATTCATATTTGCAAATCGATGCTTGCGTGGAAAAAATGGGGCAAAGATGAAACTCCCGAAAGTTCGGGCTTGAAAGGCGACCATTTAGTAGGGAAATATTACGTGATTTTCGACAAACATTATAAAGCCGAAATCAAGGAATTGATGGGAAAAGGATTGACTGAAGAAGAAGCCAAAAAATCGGCACCACTCATTCTCGAGGCTCAAAAAATGTTGTTAGCCTGGGAAAACAACGACCCCGAAGTGCGTCAGTTGTGGAAAACCATGAACGGTTGGGTATATGCCGGTTTCGACAAGACCTACAAGCAACTGGGTGTTAGTTTTGACAAGATATATTACGAATCGGAAACGTATCTCACCGGAAAATCAGAAGTTGAAAGAGGCGTAAAAAAGGGAATCTTCAGTGCGCGTTCGGATGGTTCGGTCTGGGCTGATTTGACAGGCGACGGTCTGGATGAAAAATTGCTGCTTCGCGCCGATGGCACTTCGGTATATATGACCCAGGATATTGGCACCGCCAAACTTCGTTACGATGATTACCCCATAAACAAAATGGTGTATGTCGTTGGCAATGAACAAAATTATCATTTTCAGGTGCTGGCTATTTTGCTCGACAAATTAGGATATGAATGGGGCAAAAGTCTGGTTCACTTCTCGTATGGCATGGTGGAACTACCCGAAGGGAAAATGAAAAGTCGCGAAGGAACGGTGGTTGATGCGGATGATTTGATGGATGAAATGATTGAAGCCGCCCGCGAAACCTCACAAGAGCTCGGGAAATTGGATAATTGTACTTCGGAGGAAATAGTAACTATCGTCCGAATGGTTGGACTGGGGGCGTTGAAATACTTTATTCTGAAAGTGGATCCACGCAAAAACATGACTTTCAATCCAAAAGAATCGATTGATTTTAATGGGAACACCGGTCCGTTTATTCAATACACGCATGCCCGAATCAAATCTGTTTTACGAAAAGCTGCCGAACAGGGAATTGAATACAGTTCGTTGAACGACAATCAACCCGATATTTCAGAAAAAGAAAGTTATCTGATTCAGTTACTTACCGGGTTTCCGGCAGTAGTTCGTGAGGCAGGTGAGGAGTTTAGTCCTGCGTTAATTGCCAATTATATTTACGAAGTGGTGAAAGAATACAACCAGTTTTACCACGATTTTCCAATGTTGAAAGAAGAAAATCCAACCCTCAAACAATTCAGACTTGTGCTTTCCGAATCAATTGCAACGGTTATTAAAACCGGTATGGGTTTATTGGGAATTGATGTACCGGAGAGAATGTAATATAGGGGGGAATTGACATTATTTATTATCGATTCCCATCAAATCCATCAATGCTTTTCAATCCACGCATCCAATTCCCCGTGCCACACATCAGTTGGCCGCACCTTCATAGTTGTTTCCATTCCCATCAGCAGATCAGGCAAATAGCGGGGAGTTTTACCACCTATTGCCACTGACTGGATGCACGATACGCAATATACCACCACATCGGCCAGCGGCATTTCGGCAGTGCGTTTTTTCATCAGTTCGTTTACTTTCTCCACAGGCAATTGCGGGTAAAAACTATCGCCGCAACATGTGCTTTTGGTTCGGGTTTTCTCCGGTTCCATCAGGCGGATATTCATTTTTAGCAGTAAAGTTCGGATTGCTTCGTGTATTTTCTCTTTCTCCCGTGTAGGGCAGGCATCCAGTATCGTCATGGGTTGTCCTTCGTAATTCGGGAAAAGAAACGATTCGCTTTCCGCCAGCAGTTCCCACAGCGAAACGGTGGTTGCATTCGCATACAAGCTCCCAAAACGTTTATCGCATCCCGGACACACATTCACTATTTCAGGCGGCACCACAAATCCCGGATCGTGCCGGCAACAGGTGGTCAGCAAGTCCATTTCGCCCACCAGTTCATTCAACATAGTGTGCAGTTTCGCCGCCAGTTCCGGCTTATATATCATCAACGCGCACCCCGGCGCAAAAACACGGTGTTTCATCTGGTTAGTTTTTAAAAGAATTCTATTTCTGCTTTTTCTTTACTTCCAATCTTGCTTTGGTCATTCGTTCACTAAGCCCGCCTTCGTCAAGAAATTCACGTTCCAGCTTCTTTATCTGTTGTGCTAAAAGGTAAATAGTAACATTTGTCAGGCTGTAAAGTATATTGGCTGCCACTTCCGGATTATCACTTTCAATCCCTTTCCTGAATGTCTCATAAGTCTGATCCGGTGTCCGGTGTTTTTTGGTTAGCTCAGCATAATACGGGTATGTTTTATCCCAAAATGTAAGACCACGAACGTTGAGAAAATTCTCATAATCCTTCCTCAGCTCATCCAGCGAAGATATGGCTACATTGGTAAGAAATATCTCTGTCTTTTTGGATGTGCCCGAAGCCATACTACCTTCCAGAATATTTTGTTGACCGGACCTTGCAGCCTGTATCATCTGATCGTAGGTTCGGTCAAACTTGCTTATATATTTTTCACAAAACTTATTCGTTCCCAGAAATATTATTTCAGCTTTCTGAAAAGTCAGCAGATTTTGATAACCCCCGTGTTTGGGTATAAAACCATCTTCGTTGTACTGTTTGTCCATGGCTTAGTGATTTAATTGTTTGTTTTTATTATCTTGGGTGCTATCATCTCGGGCGACTTTGGGGACATTCACGACTTTTGGGCAAGGTCGCAATGGTCGGCATTGTCCCCCGACGTAGTTAGATTTTGAAGCTTAATTTAATTATAACTTCTGATTTATCATTAGTAATCCATTTAAATTCAGATACTTCTATATTTATTTTCTTTATTAATAAATCGAGAAGTTTTTTTCTATCATAAATTGAGTAGTATTCTAATTCTCCAATTGAGTTTTTTCTACAGAACACACGTTGGTTATTAGTTTCCCCATTCCATGATTCAAGTTCACTAACTTCACCATAAATCAATCCATTAATAAAACTTTTCATTTTTGATTCAAAAAAAGCTTTGTCATCAACAATTCTTGGAAATGTAATTCTATCGTGTGAGTTAATGTAACAATCAAAAGATTTAATCTTACCAAGTAATGCCAATAAAGCTAAATCAGCTAGAATAATTGGAAAGACACTATCAACAAGCATTAAGTTAAGTTGTTGGTTTTGACTTTCAAATTTTTGAAATAAAAGTTGTTCTTTATGCTTAAAATCTTTTAATTCATTTATTTTAAAACCATCATTAACGTGGTAGATGATATTATATTCTGCAAACTTTCTATTTGTCAGATTAATAAAATCAAGGTTTTCTTGAATTGCCAATGATAAAGTCGATACTAAGGGCATATTATATTTCTTTTATTCCAATCTCTTTCAAATACTCAAACGTGCAATCATAATATTCCGCCTTTCGTGTATGATCTTCAAGATTTCCTTCCGGCACAACAATCACCATTCCCTGACGCGCTCTGGTTAAGAGCACTCGGTAAGCATTAATAAGATACTTTTTGCGTTCTTCTTTATTGATATTATTCCATTTAGTTCCTACAAAAGAATAGGTTTTCCAACCTTCAACCGTATATCGTAAATCGCTGTCCCAAGTAACGCAAGCCCAATCCAATTCCAATCCTTGCACTTGAAATTCAGTGGCTACATCTTCCATATAATACGAAGAACGTACATCGTCTTTCTCGCCTAAGAACCAATGCACAGGGTCCGTTTGAACCCGAACATCTATACACAATGGTTTCAGTCGATATGCTTGCGAAGAAACCACAACACCATATCGTTCAGAACCACGAGCTTTTTCTTTCAACCATTTTTTGGCTTTGATAATATCGCGAGTAATTCTACTTTACTAAATTAGATTTTAACATAATATCTGTCTATATCTGCTTGTCTTTTCCTGTGTCTAATTCGGATATGTTCCATGCATAGATCGAC
>JADGPS010000105.1 GCA_017882285.1 Paludibacter sp.
AAAATGGATAGATTATCAAACAGGGAAAACATACAATCAAGGTTGGAATCTGATTGAAACGGCTGAGATACCTTGTGTTATTTTAGTACGTGACGGAGCCGTAATTCCTCATGCCAAACTGGCTCAATCGACCGATAAAATTGACTGGTCGAACATTGAATTAAAAGTTTACGGCCACCAGCCTTTTGCAAAAGGACTAATTTGCTTACCTTTGGACAATAAATTGGTGGAAGTACTACTTAGCAAAAAAGGGGAAAACTATCAGGTGGAAAAAGGCACACTGGCAGGAGTAAAATATCAACTAAAATAAAGACTTATTCGGAGTGCGACTTAAAGTCGCGCCCCGAATGGAGACATGTTGGCATCGGAAGCCCCGTATTTGCCAATGAATGTATCGTGGAAGCAAATGAATGCACCGCGAAGTTAAAAGTATGCACCGCATGAGCGATTTTCTATACCGAATTTGCCAATGTAAGTACCGCATGAGCAACTTCACATACCGCATTTGATAAATGCAGACAGGTAAACTTATTTTAATAGACATATTTTAGAATCAATATAATAACAAAAGAAATATCTGAAATGAAAAACGTATCTCTATTTATTATTCTTGGAAGCTTTTTTTTGAGCAGTGCTTTTGCACAAAATAATTCGAATGCTAAAGCTGATTTGTCTGAGCGAATCATCACAGCCGACTTCAATAAAGAAAAAGGCGACCTAAACACCATGTTTAAGGAATGTATTGGTGCCGGACGTGCCAACGAAGGGTTACGGGCCGATTGGCAACAACAACTGGCAGAGGTAAAGAAATCCTGCGATTTCAAGTATATCCGTATGCACGGATTGTTGAGCGACGACATGGACGTTTACAAGGAAGACCAAAACGGAAATCCGGAATATAATTACCAATACATTGATGTTTTATACGATTACCTGTTGAGTATCGGGATAAAACCGTTTGTAGAATTAGGATTTATGCCCTCGGCATTGGCAAGTGGTCCGCAAACCATTTTTTGGTGGCGGGGAAACGTTACTCCTCCGAAAGATTATAATAAATGGGCTGACTTGATAAAGAATCTTACTGCTCACTTTTCAGAACGTTACGGTGCTGAAGAAGTGAAAACATGGTATTTCGAAGTCTGGAATGAACCGAATTTATCACCCGGCTTTTGGACGGGAACACAAGAAGAGTATTTCAAACTGTACAGATATTCGGCAAATGCTATTAAAAGCGTAAATAAAGATTTCTGTGTAGGTGGACCTGCAACTGCCGGAGCTGCCTGGGTGCCCGAAATGATAGCGTTTTGCAATGAAAACGCAGTTCCTCTCGATTTTATCAGTACCCATGCCTATGGTGTAGAGCAAGGTTTCCTTGATGAGTATGGCAATTCCGGTACCGTTCTCAGTAAAAATCCGATGGCAGTAAGTGGCGATGTTATCACCTCGCGCAAACAAATTGCCAACTCGGCAATGCCTAATCTGCAACTTCATTATACCGAGTGGAGCTCGTCGTACACACCTTCCGACCCTATTCACGACAGTTATCATGAAGCTGCTTATATTTTGAAAAAGATAAAACAAGTGGGTAATGCTGCCAACTCCATGTCGTATTGGGTATTCACCGATATCTTTGAAGAATCAGGACCACGGTTTACACCTTTTCACGGTGGCTTCGGTTTGCTAAATATGCAGGGAATCAATAAACCTGCTTTTTATTCTTATAAGTTTATGAATCAGTTAGGAAAAACTGAATTACAAAACGCCGATTCTTGTTCATGGGTATGTAAAGATACAAAAGGAAATATTCAGGTGCTACTTTGGGATTTCACCAATACATCTCCGAAAGATTCTATCAACAATCAGGCATATTACATTAAAGATTTACCTGCAAAATCAAAAGGTAAAATCCGTATCAACTTGTCCGATGTACCCAAAGGCAAGTATCAATTGGAAATTTACAAAGTCGGATATAAATCGAATGATGCTTACGCTACTTATCTGGCTATGGGACGCCCAAGTCAGTTGAACAAACAGCAAGTAGAACAAATAAAAAAACAAAATAACGGATCTCCGTTTTCAGTTGAAAAAATAAATGTCAATGGGAATAAAACAGTTGAAAAAGAGCTTGAAATAAGGGAGAATGATGTTTATTTATTGAAACTAATAAAACAATAATATTGATTTGTGTAGTCGATAGAAAAGATACAAAGATGACTAATTTCAAAACACTTTATCACTTCGAATCAGAAACGTTTTCACTCATTGAGATAAAACGGATACTGCCTAACGAAACAGACAAGTCGAAACTTTTCTTTTGGCTGCTGTTTGACAAGCTGGAAGCAAGGTTGAAAAAGCTTAATTTTGTGTCGATGCGTTCGGATGGAGATACTCAATTCCGGGTATTCGAAAATGAACAGTTATCTTTCGATGAACAAAAAGCCCTCTTGATTTTAAATAATGAAGAACAGCAATTGGACGTGTTGCCTTCGGATAGCGAATTGAATACTCAACTTCAACAAGCTGTTGACGTATTTTTGAAACGACTTTAAAAGAATAAAAACATTAGTATGTGGAAGTAAATAATTTCGGATAATTTTCTGCCCTCCACTCTGCAAAGTCCCTCTCCTTGGGAGAGGGATTTAGGGAGAGGTCGAAAATATAAATGCGACCTTATATCTTTTCTACTACTTATTCGGAAAACCAGATAAATTCTATTCAATGAAAAAAATAACTTTAACCGCCATTTGCTTCTTCCTGTTGCTGGGAAGCTATTTGCAAGCACAGTCTAATCAGGTTTTATGGTACAACAAACCGGCTCAGTATTTTGAGGAAAGTCTGGTGTTGGGAAACGGTAAAATGGGCGCATCTGTTTTCGGTGGTGTCGATTCCGATAAGATATTTCTGAATGATGCAACGCTGTGGTCGGGAGAACCGGTGGATGCCAACATGAATCCCGAGGCTTATAAGAATATTCCGGCTATTAGAGAAGCATTGAAAAATGAAGAATATAAGTTAGCGGATCAACTTAACCGGAAACTTCAGGGTAAGTACTCTGAATCCTATGCACCGCTTGGAACTTTATTTCTGAACTTCAAAAATAGTGGAACTCCCACGAAGTATTACCGCGAATTGAATATTGCCAATGCTGTTTCGCGGGTTGAATATGAAATAAACGGAGTGAAATTCACCCGTGAGTATTTTGTATCCTATCCCGATAAAGTGATGGTTATTAAACTCACCTGCAGCAAAAAAGGCGCTTTGAATTTTGATGTTAAGTTTGAAAGCTTGTTGAAACACAGGGTTTATGCAACTGATAAGACTTTAACTGCCAAAGGTTATGCTCCCCTTCGGACAAGACCGAATTATCTGGGCGATGCTGCTGACGCTGTTGTATTTGATGAAAACAAAGGCACGCGTTTTTCGTCATTGGCAGAAATAAAAAGTGCCGACGGAACAGTAACGATTAATGATAGTAGTCTGGTGTTTAAAAATGGAACCGAAGCCGTTGTTTTTGTTTCTGTTGCGACCAGTTTCAACGGATTCGATAAAAATCCCGTCACTAATGGTTTGAACGATGGACAAATAGCCACCGGTCAATTGTACAAAGCATTTTCCAAACAATATCCGGTTTTGAAAAACGCACACTTGCTCGATTATCAAAAGTTTTTTAATCGTGTAAATCTGAATCTGGGAGCAACAACAGCGCCCAACCTACCGACCGACGAACGTCTGAAACGCTATGCTGAAGGAAAGGAAGATAAAAACCTTGAAGTACTTTATTTTCAATACGGACGATATTTATTGATCAGCAGTTCGCGTACCCCTGGTGTTCCTGCAAATCTGCAGGGAATATGGAATCCCTATATTCGTCCGCCATGGAGCAGTAATTATACTACTAATATCAACGCGGAAGAAAATTACTGGCTTGCCGAAAATACGAATCTTTCCGAAATGCATCTTCCTTTGCTGAGTTTTATCAAAAATCTATCCGTAACTGGAAAGATTACAGCCAAAACATTTTATGGTGTGAACGGATGGGTGACTTGTCACAATTCCGATATCTGGGCCATGAGTAATCCTGTAGGCGATTTCGGTTCGGGTGATCCGGTCTGGGCAAACTGGAACATGGGTGGAGCCTGGTTAAGTACCCATTTGTGGGAACATTATCAGTTTACACAGGATAAGAATTTCTTAAAGAATGATGCCTATAATATTATGCGTGGTGCTGCACAGTTTTGCCTCGAATGGATGGTCGAAGACAAAGATGGCAAACTTATCACTTCGCCTTCTACTTCACCCGAAAATAAATATATCAATGCTGCAGGTTATCACGGCGCAACCTTTTATGGCGGAACAGCCGATCTGGCTATGATTCGTGCCTGTTTAACACAAGCGGTTGAAGCGTCAAAGATTTTGAATGTGGATGAAGATTTTCGCATGAAACTCGAAAGTGCGTTAGATCGGTTATTACCTTACCGGATTGGTAAAAAAGGAAATTTGCAGGAATGGTATTACGATTGGGCGGATGAAGATCCGCAACATCGCCATCAATCTCATCTTTTTGGATTATTTCCCGGAAATCAAATCACACATGCTTCAACTCCCGAACTGGCCAATGCTTGTCGCAAAACTCTTGAGATTAAAGGAGACGAAACAACAGGTTGGTCGAAAGGATGGCGCATAAATCTCTGGGCCCGACTGGGAGATGGTAATCATGCTTATAAAATGTTTCGCGAATTGCTGAAATATGTGGATCCGGATGGTGTGAAAACGAGTTATAGCAGGGGAGGTGGTACTTATCCCAATCTGTTTGACGCTCATCCACCATTTCAGATTGATGGAAATTTTGGGGGTGCAGCTGCAGTAGCCGAAATGTTGGTACAAAGTCATACAGGAACTATCGAATTACTTCCTGCTTTACCCGATGACTGGAAATCGGGACATTTCGACGGATTAAAAGTGCGCGGTGGTGCTGTTGTTTCGGCTATATGGGACTTAGGGGTTTTGAAAACATTTACAATAAAAGCAAATGTAAACAATCAATTTATTGTATTAATTCCTAAGACTTGGGACTCCAAAAAAATAGCAGAACTGAAATTAAAAACGATAGAAATTCGTGACAATAAACTTTATATTACTTTAAAAGCAAACCAAACAATTACTTTAAAACAATGAAAAAACTAAAAACAGCCTTGTTCTGCCTGATTGTAGGAACAGGACTTCAAGCCAGTGCGCAAACGATTAAACCTATTTATTTAGATAATACTAAGCCTATAGAAGAACGTGTTGGAAATGCATTGTCACTTATGACATTGGAAGAAAAAGTAGAGATGTGTTATGCACAATCTAAATTCAGTTCCAAAGGCGTTCCACGTCTGGGAATTCCCGAAGTATGGACTGACGATGGCCCTCACGGCGTACGCGAAGAAGTTTTCTGGAACGAATGGGGAGGTGCTCATTGGACGAATGATTCTTGTACCGCTTTCCCTGCATTGACATGTTTGGCGGCTACTTTTAATCCCGAGACAGCACATTTGTATGGTGTATCTGTAGGTGAAGAAGCCCGTTACCGCAACAAAACTGTATTGTTGGGGCCCGGCGTGAACATTTACCGTACACCTTTGAATGGTCGTAACTTTGAATATATGGGTGAAGATCCGTATTTGAGTTCGCGTATCGTTATACCTTATATTCAGGGTGTGCAACAAAATGGAGTGGCTGCTTGTGTGAAACATTATGCGTTAAACAATCAGGAAGAATGGCGCGGACATATTAATGTAAACCTTAGTGATCGCGCTTTGCACGAAATTTATTTACCTGCTTTCAAAGCAGCTGTAGAAGAAGGAAAAGTATGGGCTATTATGGGTGCATATAATCAACTTCGCGGACAACATTGCTGTCACAACGATTTATTATTGAATAAAATTCTGAAAACCGACTGGAAATTCGACGGTGTGGTTATCAGCGATTGGGGTGGAGTACATAACACCGACCAGGCAGTTAATAATGGTCTAGACCTTGAGATGGGAACTTATACCAATGGTTTGACAACAAATGGATCTTTGCCTTATTCTGAATATTATTTGGCTAATCCTTTTTTAAGAGGAATAAAATCCGGCAAATACAATGTAGAACTGCTTAACAACAAAGTAAGTCGTATTCTGCGCATGATTTTCCGCACCACCATGAGTCCCAATCGCCCCTATGGTAAGTTTGTCAGCCCCGAACATTCGGATGCGGCACGTCGCATAGCTGAAGAAGGAATCGTGTTATTGAAAAATGATAAACAATTCTTCCCTATACCCGTAGGTAAATACCAAAAGATTGCAGTTATCGGAGATAATTCTACACGTAGTCTGACTGTTGGTGGCGGTTCTTCGTCTTTAAAAGCTCAATACGAAGTTTCACCTTTAGCCGGATTGATTGCCAAATACGGTAAAGATCAAATTGTTTATAGTAAAGGTTATGCTTCAGGTCAAATGAAGTACGGACACGAAGAAACTTCGAAGCAAAATGCAGATTCTTTGATGAATGCAGCAGTTGAAACGGCTAAAAACGCTGATGTCGTATTGTTTTTTGGTGGATTAAATAAAAATCATTTTCAGGATAGTGAAGGTAGTGACCGTAAAACTTACAATTTGCCTTTTGGACAAGATAAACTGATAGAGGCTTTATTGAAAGTAAATAAAAACATAGCGGTAATTCTGGTTAGCGGTAATGCCGTAGCCATGCCATGGGTGAAAGATGTTCATGCCATTGTGCAAAGCTGGTATTTGGGTTCTGAAGCCGGAAATGCTATCGCCAATGTTCTTTCGGGAGCAGTGAATCCTTCAGGAAAATTGCCTTTCTCGTTTCCAAAGAAGTTGGAAGATAACGCAGCGCATTCATATGGTACTTTATCTTATCCGGGCGATAGCATCAACGAGTATTACAAAGAAGATATTCTGGTGGGTTACCGCTGGTTTGACACAAAAAAAATTGCTCCACAGTTTGCTTTTGGGTTTGGATTATCCTATACTACTTTCGAATATGGAAAGATTGTTACTGATAAAAAAACATACTCGATTGACGAAACTATCAAAGTATCTTTTACATTAAAAAATAGCGGAAAAGCAGATGGTGCAGAAGCAGTTCAAGTTTATGCTTCGCAATCAAAAGCGTCGGTTATGCGTCCGGCAAAAGA
>JADGPS010000106.1 GCA_017882285.1 Paludibacter sp.
GAAATCACTGATTTAACAGGAATAGAGTCCCCAAGAGGCATCACATTGCAATACTCAGCTTTTCCGAATCCAACTTCTGGCTTTCTTAAGTTGAAAGTAGAAGACTTCAACACCGAAAATCTGTTTTATCAACTTTACGATATGAGTGGAAAACTTTTAGAATACAAAATGGTGAAAGACAATGAAACAATCATTGTTATGAGCCAACTTGTGCCGGCAACTTATTTTCTGAAAGTAATACAGAATACGAAAGAAGTAAAATCATTTAAAATCATTAAAAACTAATTCAGATGAAAAAACTAGTCACAATTTTAGCGGTCGCCTTAGTAAGCGTCGGTGTATTCGCTCAATCTCCTCAAAAGATGAGCTATCAGGCAATAGTCCGTAACAGCAGTAATGCGTTGGTTACTTCAACAACAATTGGGATGCGAATAAGCATTCTGCAAGGTTCCGGTTCAGGATCGGCGGTATATGTTGAAACCCATACACCAACTACCAATGTAAATGGGTTGGTGAGTATAGAAGTAGGTGCCGGAACGGTCGTTTCCGGAACTTTTTCAACAATTAGTTGGGCTAATGGACCATTTTATATTAAAACCGATACCGATCCTACCGGTGGCACCAGTTATAGCATCACGGGCACCAGCCAATTATTAAGTGTACCTTATGCTTTATATGCTGAAAAAAGTGGAAATGGAGACCCTTGGTTGACCGTAGGAAATAGCTTAACGACAGTAGGACCAAATTTTCTTGGAACTATTGATTCACAGCCACTAATGTTTAAAGTGAATAGTAAAAAAGCAGGTTATATTGATTGGGATTACAACATAGCAAATACAGGTTTTGGATTTCAAACATTAATTTCAAATACTACTGGACATAGCAATACCGCTAATGGATATGAGGCACTTCAATCCAATACAACAGGTGTACAGAATTCAGCCATTGGTAAATTAGCACTTTCAGCTAACACAGAAGGTAACAATAATATAGCTTTGGGTTCTGAAGCGCTTTCGTACAACACCACAGGAAGTTTCAATGTCGCCGCTGGAACTAGTACGATGCGATTCAATACATTAGGAAACTACAACACTGCTAACGGAATATGGTCGCTTTATAACAATACTCAAGGAAGCTATAATACCGCCTACGGGGCAAGTGCTCTTCAAAGCAACATTACAGGAAATAATAATACTGCTATCGGTTATAATGCAAATGTTGTGTCAGGGAATTTAACCAACGCAACAGCAATTGGAAATGGTGCCATTGCAACTGCAAACGATGAGGTCAGAATTGGTAATGTAAAAGTATCTTCTCTTTATTTCGGAACTGCCAATAATCTGGCTGTAACAACGGATTCCGTTCCAAATATGTTTTATGATCATACAACCGGGCAAATTATGCGCAGCACTGCCGCAGCTGCTGGCGGTGGTACGGATGATTGGCATATAGTTGGTAATGTAGGAACGATAGATGGACAAAACTTTATTGGTACAACTGACAATGTTCCACTTAACTTTAGAGTAAGTAATAATAATGCAGGAAGGATAGACCCATTTTTATTTAATACCTTTTTTGGTATACAAACAGGTAATGCAAATACAACGGGAGTTTACAATACTGCCACCGGATTTAGTGCACTACATTCAAACACAACAGGCAATTTTAATGCAGCTTTTGGCAATCATTCGTTGACAAGCAATACTACCGGAATTGAAAACTCAGCATTTGGTAGTTCGCTTGTTTCAAACACAACAGGCTACGATAATTCAGGATTTGGGTATAGTTCGCTTAGTCAAAACACAACAGGCAGCGGTAATTCAGCGTTCGGGGCTCAGGCACTTTCAAATAACATAACAGGCGCTAGTAATTCGGCGTTTGGGCATTTATCGTTACAACAAAACACCGCTGGCGGCAATAGTGCGTTTGGGTATTGGTCGCTTGCTCTAAACACAACAGGCAGCTATAATGCAGCATTTGGGAGTAGTTCGCTTAACCATAACAAAACAGGCAATTATAATACCGCGGTTGGGGCAGAGGCACTATTATTTAACACATTAGGGAACAACAATGCATCCTTTGGGACTTTTTCGCTTCATTCCAACACAACAGGCAGCAATAATTCAGCTTTTGGTTTTCAAGCTGGGATCAATTTAACTACAGAAACAAACCTTACTTTAATTGGAGCCAATGCAGGTATTTATGCTACTAATGGATATGACAATGCAACAGCATTGGGATCTAATGCTATAGTTGCCGGCAGTAACAATATGATTCTTGGCAACAATAATGTAAATGTCGGCATTGGTCTTTCCGGAATTACTTCCGGTCCCCAAAACAAACTTGAAATAAACACTGGTCCTAGTGTTCCTAATGCGAGCGGATTAAGATTCAGACAGCTTACTTCTTCCTCAACTAAAACAACCAATCCGGGTACGGGCGTCTTATCTGTTAATACAGACGGCGATGTAATTTTAGTTCCTGATGCAACAGGCACAGGTGGTAGTTCAATACATTTCATTGGCGAAAGCTATGGTGGTGGGATTGTTTTTTATATTTATGATGGTGGTTTACACGGTTTAATAGCGGCTACAACAGATCAAAGTACTTTCAGCACATGGGACAATGGAGTTTCAAAATGGACAGGCACTACTGGCGATGGAATACTTGCTGGAAAAACGAATACGGCTTTAATCGTAGCCACACAAATTGGAGATAATATATCAACCGGAGGAAGTTTTGCAGCAAAATATTGTGTCGATTATATGGAACCAGCAACTCAGCTAGGGGATTGGTATTTACCATCAATATCTGAGTTAAGATGGTTATGGGGTCAACGTAGTTTTTTTACTGGATTTACTACCACTGGTTATTGGAGTTCCACAGAGACTGATAAAGCCAATGCATTTATGTGTGATTGGACTACGGGTTTCCCTAATAATACGGCCAAAAACGCCAATGGTCCAGGTGTACGTGCCGTACGTTCCTTTTAATTTTCAATAGACTAATAAATCAGAGTTGCATTTAATCATAATTTAAAATCTACTGCATTAAATAGCGTTCAAAAGAAAAACTTTTGAACGCTATTTTAAATTACTGACTTTGATTTTGTGAAACAAAATTAATTAGCCGAACTCCTGCTCGTCCACTTGCGTTGGAGAGTTTCATTTTGTACGATTTTAATTGTTTAAAATTATGAAATATCAACGAGTATCCAGCATCCTAGTTCTTGTGCTTCTTATAAATAGCTTAAGTAGCTGCAAAACACCTATTGTAAAAAATAAGGATTATTTAATTCCTTTCACTGACACCGTCAAAGAAGAATCAGGCTATAAAAATCAAAACGGGGATATCGTTATTCCCATCGGGAAATATTCAAGATGTTTTACCGATACTTTTAAAACGTATGGCATCGTAGTAAAACCAAATGGCGGTTTTATCGCTATCGACCGGCAGGAAAATGTATTGTATGGAATCTTTCCCTATGACAACGGACCAGACTATACATCGGAGGGACTATTTAGAATATTGGAGAACAACAAAATCGGGTACGCCGATTCAATAACCGGAAAAGTCGTGATAAAACCCCAATTCGACTGCGCCTGGCCTTTTGAGAATGGCGTTGCTGAGGTTAGCACCGATTGCAAAACTCAATCGGAAGGTGAACATAGCCTGTGGATAAGTGACCATTGGTATTATATTGATAAGACAGGAAAGAAAGTAGAGAAACCGAAGACGACAAATTGATAAAATGAAAAACCGAATAATCATATTGACCCTAATCTCACCCTTTCTTATTATGTGTAACATGACTTTTTTGAATCACAAAGACTATAAGTTTAAGGTAAAAGACTTTGACTGGAATATTAAAATTGAAGGTGTGAATGGCGAAATCTATGTAAAAGATTTGAACTTTATTTTCGGCAGGAATTATTATTCATCATATCTGGTAATATCCTCAGAAAACGGCGCGATTTTAGACACATTGAAGCCTTATACCGTCGAAAATGAAACAGAGTATCATCATTTAAATAATATTCCTGTTGACAAACAGAAATATTCAGAAGTAACTTTGAAAAGCATTGAGAGGCAATACCGTGGCGATACAGAAACCTATTATCTGATTGTTAAAACCCTTTCAAATAAAGAGTTTACAATCCTATTCAATCGATGGCAATTTGAATCTATCGATGATATTATCTATTTTAAAGATGGGAAGTTTATCATGAAATATAACTGTGAAGCCGGAGCCACAACTCATGATCCTTTTACCACTCATATTGGACTTTTTGATCTGGAAAAAATAATTAAATAATGAACATAATGAAACTAACTAAAATTGGATTATCCCTCACAGCTCTGATTTTTATCGGAGGAGGAGTTTGCTTTTCTCAAACTACAACAAATGAACAAACTATGAAAGCAGACATCAAAAAAGAAGAGCGTATCGCCGATCTCGAAAATAGAATTGCCCTTTCCGGCGATGATTATGTTTCGCTTACAGAAGAAGAATATGACCTTCTGCTTTCTCAACCTTTGGGGCCGGGATTCAAGCCTCTTACGACAACTGCAGGAGGAATAATGCTTGGCATTGGATATCCGAAAGACTCAGAAGTTTATAAAACGGACATACAAATCATTTTTCCGAACATTCCAAATATTTCCGAAGGTAAAGTATTTGTCTATTTCGACTATGTAAAAGGCACCAATGGACTTGATTACCTTGATCGCCACGGTAATACCGAAATAAAGGAGGATGGAACCTACGCAGAGGATGATTTTACGCAACTAACGCTTGATAAAATAACTGGCGATTCGAAATCATACTGGTTTGGAAGCCGGTACGTCAACCTGCGTGATCCGGAGGATAACATGACAGTCCGTGTGCTTGGCGCATTGGGTGGTGAGGTTAAATTGTCAGCCGTTTCCGGTAAAGTTGTTATGCTTCTTCCTACAAATATTAACGGTCTCACCTTATACAAATCCGATATTGGTATTGAGAAACCTTTTTCCGGCGGAGTAATTACGTTGATTGAGATCAAAGACGATACTCTTTCTTTTCATTTTTATAATAAAGGCAACAAAAACCTCTTTGCGTGGACTTTTTTTGATGATTACCAAAACCAGTTAGATATCGGGGATGTTAGTGAAGATAATGGCCTTTATCAGGTTCCCGTTAAGCATGCTGGAACGGTAACTTTATACGAGGCCGACGTCATCCGTAAGGAGTTTCCTTTTTCTTTTGAAATAAAAGGACAATCTGATAATGAACAAACGAAAGCTGTAGAAGAAACGAAAGCCGAAAACAAACAACCAGACGTTCCGGAACCGGTTTATCTCGATGCAAAAGATCCGGTATTTCTGAATATCCATAGCAGAGTCCTAAACGATCTGAAATCATTAATTAAAAATGCAGATCCTGAACTGCCTGAGAATAAAAAGCTTGCGGAAAAAATGGAAACATGGCCAAAAGAAAAACAAAACCAGCTTCAGACAATTCTCGAAACATCCATGAACGATTATGTTGTTCAGGCTCAGTTAAAAACAGCGGTATTCAATTATGGGACATTTTTGGCTATTCTGGGTAGTTTCAGAAAAATGGACCAGCAGGGATTAGAAAGTGAATACGATATTCGTGTTCGAAACCTTAGTGGCGATAGTTTTGTGGCTGAGTTTTGGGAAGATGCTGAAGCGCATGCGCTGGCTATAGCGAAAAACCCGCCGGATGATAATCTGGAAATATTCAAAGAATTGATCAGATTATCAAGCGGGAAACAATCCATTTCAACTGAAAATGGCGCAACAACTACGCAGATGGTCGCTTCACGATATACAAAAATGATAGCCTTGATGTATTCCCTCGAAAAAGACGGTTCGCTTACTTTTCGCGATCCATTTCAGCCAATGATTGATTTTTTAAAGAATTAAAGCAATAAAGAACTTTTAATATTGAAATTTCAACCAAAAACAAAAGAGTAACCCAAAATGGAGAAAGTAACTTTATTTTATTTAGAAAATTCAAACATTAAAATATCTATGCAGATCTATTTTAACGAGAAAGACCAGCTATACTTTGATGGGTATGATACTGGTAAATTCGTTGAAGAAGCCTGGGGAAATTCTGATTATGAATATTGCTATATAATTGAACCAGAGGAAGTCAATAAATTCTATCCGGTTTTTAATTTAAGTGATGGGGATAAGTCAGGTCTGTTACAATCAATAAAACAGGAATTTAGTGTCAATAAAGCCTATTCATTATTTGGAGAATTTATGCTGGCTCATAACATTAAATATGAACGTTTTACATGGAACTAAAATGGAAATATTGATGAAAGATGTTGCAAATGGGATTTTCACTTATTGAGAAATTCAGTTAACTGGGAAGGTAAAATCTAAAAAAGAAAAAATATAAAATGAGCAATAATTTAATTATAAACATATTAAAAACACAACCATGACGACAAATTGGATTGGATGGATGTTGAGTATTTTTGTTTTGCTTTTGCTGCTTCTGGCCGGATATATTATGAAGAATTCAGTCGGCTTGCTGATTACAGGCACAAGAGCTGAAGGTACTATAGTTGGAATGGATGCCACTTCACGCTTATCCAGCGAGACAGGGAAAGAACCATTGAAATTGGCACTAGTGCCGATTGTGGAGTAGGAAGTAACTGGCTGGAAGCACATTAAGAAAAGTTTAAAAGTTCTTATTTGAATATTTTGGAAAATTTCAGCAGCGTCAATTAACTTCTTTTCCGAAAAGCTACCATTTACTCATAGGTGATTTTCTTTAAATTACAATCCCGTCTGTGTTGCCATACGGAAGACTATTCATAAGTTACGCATCCAATTGGTGACTGAACATTAAAAACCATCTTTTAAAGTTATAGTTGATAAAAAAGTTTTTCTCTAAAAAAAAAACTTTTTTGTGGGTATACAAATCATTTGTTGTTAGTTGTCTATAATACATAATGATAACTCTTATTTTGAGTATTGTTTAAGTTGTAATAATTTAGAAAAAAAATAAATAAATCATATAATACAACAAATTAAACCACCTAATGCTATAAATGTTATAGTATTGATATTAATTTACTACATTTGACGCGTAAATATTTCAAATTCTTGAAAATAAACACAATAAAATCTGTAAGAATGATTGGAATAATG
>JADGPS010000060.1 GCA_017882285.1 Paludibacter sp.
TAAACCATACTTACTCAAAAATAACCAAAATGTCAAAGAGCTACTATTATACGGCACTATTGCCGCTTAAATGTAAATTATTTTTTACCGAACTATTGAGGTTATAGACGCTGTATTTATTTCCCATTTACATGAAGATCATGTAAATGGCTTAGAATTTCTTCTGAAACACTGTAATGTTAAAAAGTTATTTCTTCCATTACTGAGTGTCTCCGAAAAAATTGATATTCTTGTTCAAAATTATATACTTGGGTACCAATCTCCATTTATAGAAAAATTAATATTAGAGGATATAGCTTCTATATTACAAGAATTTGAGTTGGAAATCATTTTTGTTCCACCAACGGAGGATGAATCTGCTGTAAACTTAGAAATTGAGCCTTTATTAATTGATAGTGTTATTACGACTCAGCAGCTAAGAATAAATCAAAAGATAATATCTTCGAAAGTTTCGGATTGGACGTTTATTCCATTTAATTTCAGACATTTACAACGAAACAGTGAACTTGTAATCAAATTAAATAACTTAAAAAATAGCAAGAACATTAGTATTGATACCATTTCAGATTTTGAAAAGCATTGGAGAAATAAGGTAGAAAGAGAATTAATTATTGATATCTACAAATCTGTTCCTGGTAGTCTGAATACTAACTCAATGACATTATATTCAGGTCCACTAAAAATAAATGAAGCAGTATTCAATATGAATATGATTAGTCCCTTTTGTCTATATTCTCGGTTTTTTTATGATATAAATGTAGTTGGTTGTATTTATTTTGGCGATTACAATGCTATTGGTACACATAAATGGAATCAATTTAAGAAAAAATATGGGTCGTATTGGGACAATGTAAGCACTGTTCAGATTCCACACCATGGATCTCATTCTAATTATAATAATGAGATTAATTTAAGACCCAAATTTTCAATAATGTCAGCTGGTCATACCAACACATATCATCATCCTCATGTTTCCACAATCAAACAGATTCTTTTTTCTGGAGGAATACCTTTAATAGTTAGTGAATTTTCAGGAACGTTGGTCATATTTGAAATAAATATTTATCCGTTATCATATTTAAGACGATTAAAATTGAGAAAATTAAAGCGAAATATTTCCCAGTAAAATCGGTTGTATCCACTCAAATGCTGGCGCATGTCTGTGACATGTGCCATAAAACAAAACAACTATTAACCGGAAACAAAAAAACTGTTTCCGGTTTTTTATGTTTTAATCCGAACCTTTTCCGTTGCCCGCTCGTTTAGAAATTCGTATCTTTGCAATTCAAGGAACCCAAAATAATAATCTGAAACTTCTTATCCCCCTTTAGGGGTTAGGGGCTCTTAAATTTTTTCATGAAATCCCAAATAGAATCACTTCGTCGCGAACTGGAGCAGCATAATTACAACTATTATGTACTGTCCACACCTACCATTTCCGATTTTGACTTTGATGCAAAATTGAAGCAATTGCAGGAGTTGGAAGCAGCTCATCCGGAATTTTTCGATCCGAATTCGCCTACACAGCGTATTGGAAGTGATATTGCAAGCGGTTTTGAACAAGTGGCGCACGTTTATCCGATGCTTTCGTTGGGGAATACCTATTCCGAAGGTGAAGTGCAGGACTTTTACGAACGGGTGCGAAAAGGATTAAACGAAGAATTTGAGCTGGTTTGCGAACTTAAATACGATGGAACGTCCATTTCGCTGACGTATGAAGATGGTTTGCTGGTGCGTGCCGTTACCAGGGGCGATGGTGAAAAAGGCGATGATGTAACGGCAAACGTGAAAACCATTCGCAGTATTCCATTGCGATTGAATGGAAATTATCCGCCTAAATTTGAAATCCGTGGGGAAATTCTTATGCCGTGGTCGGTATTTGATGAACTGAATCGCGAACGCGAAGAACAGGAAGAACAATTATTTGCCAATCCGCGCAATGCCGCTTCGGGAACATTGAAACTTCAGAATTCAAAAATGGTTGCTTCACGCAAACTCGATGCTTATTTTTATTATTTATTGGGAGAAAAACTTCCTTCCGACTTGCATTCCGGCAACTTACAGGCTGCACATTCGTGGGGTTTCAAAATTTCGGAAGCTACAAAAGTCTGCAAAACATTGGACGAAGTTTCAGCTTTTATCAATCAGTGGGATGTGGAGCGTAAAAACCTTCCGGTAGCAACCGATGGCATTGTGCTGAAAGTAAATTCAATCCAACAACAACGGGCATTGGGATTTACTGCCAAATCACCCCGTTGGGCAATTGCTTATAAGTTTCAGGCTGAGAAAGCTGTTACGCGACTGAATTCTGTTTCGTATCAGGTGGGTAGGACAGGAGCAGTAACTCCGGTAGCCAATCTTGATCCGGTCCAACTTTCCGGCACAATCGTGAAACGAGCTTCGCTGCACAATGCTGACATTATCGAATCGCTTGATTTGCACGTTGGCGACATGGTTTTTGTGGAAAAAGGGGGCGAAATTATTCCAAAAATAACTGCGGTGGATAAAGATGCCCGCGTATTGATAGGTGATAAAGTGAGATTTATCAAAAACTGCCCCGAATGTGGAGCGACATTGATTCGTTATGAAGGTGAAGCTGCCCATTATTGTCCGAATGAAAACGCCTGTCCGCCTCAGATAAAAGGCAAAATGGAACATTTTGTAAGCCGGAAAGCAATGAATATCGATGGATTGGGCAGTGAAACAATAAATTTACTTTATCAAAACGGTTTATTGCATAATATTGCCGATATTTACAGCCTCAAAATTCCGGACATGATTCCGTTGGAACGATTAGGAACAAAATCGGCTTATAACATCAAAGACGGTGCTGAAAAGTCTAAAGAAGTCCCGTTTGAGCGTGTCGTTTTTGCACTTGGAATTCGTTTTGTGGGCGAAACCATTGCCAAAAAGCTGGCTTATGCTTTTAAGAACATCGAAGCATTGGAAAAGTCCACGCTCGAAGAATTAGTTGCAGTGGACGAAATCGGTGAACGGATTGCTCAAAGTGTTGTTCAGTATTTTGCCGATTCTGCTAATGTTGAGACAGTTAACCGTTTGAAATCGTTTGGTTTACAAATGAATTTGTCAGAAGAAAAATTGCAGGCTCATAGTACTGCTTTGGCTGGTTTGTCGATTGTTATAAGTGGAACTTTTTCGCAACATTCGCGAGACGAGTACAAATCCATGATTGAAATGAATGGCGGTAAAAATGTGGGTAGCGTATCATCAAAAACTTCGTTTATTCTTGCCGGAGAGAATATGGGACCCGAAAAGTTGAAAAAGGCTGAAAAATTAGGTGTGAAATTAGTGGATGAAAAAACATTTTTAACTATGTTGAGTTTTGAAAATCAATCAGATATAAATTTTATTGAATAAAAAAATGAGATCTTTGTTGCAAATAATCAGAACATTTTTTTTCCAAATTACAGCCAAGAAACATCTTAGTTCAACTTATCGTGAACGTCGTTTTGTGAGCTATGATAAAGCAAAAACGGTACTTATTCTTTTCGAAAGTGATTATTCTGAAAAAAATCTGAATATCCGAAAAATGATTTATCAGTTGCAACAAGATGGCAAGAAAGTATCAGCCTGGGGGTATATCGACAAAAAAGAAGTTATAACTTCCATTTTGCCCGATTTCAGAATTTTACATCATAAACAAACTGATTTTTTTCAAAAACCCATGATCTCATATATAAATGAGCTTGATGATCAGACATTTGATTTGTTGATAGATCTTACATTGAAACCGCTTTTGCCTTTGCAGTATGTTGCTGTGTATGCGAAAGCTGCCTGTAAAATAGGCATACATAAATCGGAATTACCAATTTATGATTTTGTATTGGATGTCGAAAGTCTGACTGTTCCAATTGAAGATACAGAATTTTTTGAAAGCCCGGTAGATGAAAATTACTTGTTTGAAAAGATAATTTTTTATCTCAAAAGTATACAAACAACAGATTAATACTGTATTTTTGCAAACAAATTGTATTTTTTTGACCGATGATTAATAATAAACTGACAGGAATGGGTGTGGCACTGATAACACCCTTTAAAAGTGATGAATCGATTGATTATGATGCGCTGGCCCGATTGGTAGAACATCTTATTAAAAATGGCACGGATTATTTGGTTGTATGCGGTACAACAGCCGAAACTCCAACCCTTACCGAACAGGAAAAAGAAGATGTGACTCGTTTCGTTTTGCAATGCAATGCCGGACGTTTGCCAATCGTGTTGGGCGTGGGTGGAAATAATACTAAAGCGGTTGTTGAAAAATTAAGTACATTTGATTATAGTGGTATTGATGCTATTCTTTCGGTTACTCCATATTATAACAAACCATCTCAAGAAGGTCTATATCAGCATTATGCAGCCATTGCAAAAGCTTCCCCCCTTCCAATAATTTTGTACAATGTGCCGGGAAGAACAGGGGTGAATATGACTGCGGATACTACTTTACGCTTAGCAAAAGAATTTAAAAACATCTGCGCCATAAAAGAAGCATCTGGAAATTTTACCCAAATTGACGATATTATTAAAAACAAACCGAAAGATTTTATGGTCATTTCAGGCGACGATGGAACAACTTTTCTATTGATTACACTTGGTGCTGTGGGTGTTATTTCGGTTATTGGCAATGCTTTTCCGAAGGAATTTAGTAGAATGGTTCGTTTGGAATTGCAAGGCGATTACAATAGTGCCCGACAAATTCATCATCGTTTTACAGAACTGATTGAATTACTTTTTGTTGAAGGAAATCCGGCCGGAGTGAAAAGTATGTTGGCTGTGATGGGCTTCATCGAAAATAAGTTACGGTTACCATTGGTGCCAAATACTATTAAAACGTATGAGAAAATACGCGTGGTGCTGAATGAATTGAATATCAAGTGCTAGCACAATAAACTTGCTATGAAATCTGTTAAGAAAATATTAGGGTACCTGCTTTTAACCTTACTGGTTGGGACAGGTATTTTTCTTTTCATTCCTTCCAATTATTATATTCACAGGGCATTGATTCATTTGATGCCAAAAATCGATCAATATACTATTTTCGAAAACCGAATTGTAAAAGCCGATGATCCACAACCGTGGGAGTTTGCCCGAGATGTGGAAAAAAAACAAATTCCGGTTGAATTTGTAGCTGATTTCAATAAATACGAAACAGTGGCTTTTGTAGTAATTCAACACAATAAGATTATTTTCGAACAATACTGGAATAATTACAACCCATTGAGTCTGAGCAATTCATTCTCCATGTCAAAAAGTATTATTTCACTTTTGGTTGGATGTGCTATTACCGATGGTTTTATTAAAAATGTCGACCAACCGGTGAGCGATTTTTTACCTGAATGGACATCGTTTGAGAATAAAACATTGACAATTAAAGATTTATTGACCATGAGTGCCGGCGTGGAATGGGATGAAGCTCATAGTTCGCTTTTCTCAAAAACGACTGAAGCATATTATGGAAAAGATTTGTGGAAATTAACGCTGACTGAAAAAATAATAGAAAAGCCGGGCTTGCGGTTTAATTATCAAAGTGGTGTTACTCAGATTTTGGCTTTTATTTTGCATAAAGCTACCGGAAAAACGATTGCTGATTATGCCTCCGAAAAAATTTGGACACCCATTCATGCAGAAGAAGATGCGCTTTGGTCGCTTGACCACAAAGACGGCATGGAAAAAGCATATTGTTGCTTCAATACGAATGCCCGCGATTTTGCTCGCTTAGGTCAATTGGTACTTAATAAGGGAGTTTGGGATGGCATTCAAGTCGTCGATTCCAACTATATTCGAGAAGCTACCACACCGGCAACCTGGTTACAATTTAACCGCAGACTTCGTCCAAATGAAACCACAATACCTGCTCCAAAATCTTGTACCATTTATGGTTATCAATTCTGGATGGTAGATTACAAAGGGCTGAAAATCCCCTATATGCGTGGAATATTGGGACAATATATTTTTGTTGTTCCTCAATTGGATGCCATAATTGTTCGTCTTGGGAAAAAACGGGATAAAGAGTACGTGGTTGAACAAAATTATACCAAAGATATGGATATTTGGCTTAATGCAGGATTGGAAGTAATCAATTTACAATGACCCCAAACCCTTTAAGAGGATTAAAAGACTAATTTTCAATAAATTACTAAAGATAATTACCTTCCTAAATTTTGTTTTTCACTGACAGAAGTAACATTTATTCATTGTTAATCGCTTTGTCCATCTCAATACTATCACTGTCGACGGTTATGGTTTTCTCCGGAGTGTTTACTTGTATTTCTACATTGGATTTTATTTTAGTATCCAATTCTTTTTTTATAATAATATTCACTGCCAGCATGCCAATAATTATAACAGCTAACAAACCTAACATTAATTTATTGCTTGTTTTCATAACCTTGAAATTAATTGTTGAATACCTGAATCAATGATTTTTTTAGTATAAATAAAAAGTTTGTTTTCTTTTACTTCCAGAGAATCAGTCTTTTCTGAATAATTATCCATTCTAACTGTTACGAATTTTAACTGTTCGGAGAGAAATGAATGTTTGTTCAAATTGTGAAATAATCCAATTCCAACAACTAAAATAACTACCACTGCTTTAACCGTTTTGTTGTCTTTTCTCATACGGATTTATTTTTTAATGTTTTTTTACAATATTCTTCGTACCTAACTTTTAAATCGTCTATTTTCATATCCAATAAATTCATGTTTTTGAAAAATACCGGAAGTTCATGTTCCAAAAATTGTTTTCGACGGTAGTCGATAATTTTGTTTTTTGCTTGTTCGAGAACAAAATAGCCAACGCCTCTTTTGTTGAAAATAATCTCGTTACTTTGCAAAAAATCATAGCTTCGCATAACGGTATTTGGGTTTACCTGAAGGGCTACACCCAGCTCTCTGACGGATAGAATGCGGTCGCCCTCATTCCAACTGCCCAAGAGAATCTGCTCACAGACATAGTCTCCAATTTGCAGATATATGGTTTGATTTTCCTTGAATTCCATAATTATACTTGTTTTTCGGTTAAACGGAAGTAGCTCACTAGCCAGAAGAATGGAATTAATGAGTATTTGATAATTGTACCAACAATTTCAAATCCCGGGAATAAATCTTCGCTGGTTCGTAAATTAAGGTTAAATGAATGTCCATCCAAATGAAAAGAACCAAAAGTAAATCTAAATAGTATCATCTCAAGTAAACCTAATGTCAGGGATAAAGCAATAAAAGTCAGAAATGTTTTACCAATTGCATTACCTTTGAAATAGATTGATCCAAGCATAAATATTGATTGAATCAAAGCAAAAGTCATGAAAATTTCTAAAATTCCATTATGCTGATAACTTTGGTTATTCCAGCTGTTTGAAATACTATCATTGAATAATTGAAAATTAATCGGATTTTGCCAGCCAAAAATCATATTTCCCAAAAATGTTCCGATAATTGTTCCAATGATATAGGTAATTATTATCATTATGAAATAGTAAATAGTACTTAGAATGATGTTAACTATCAGTTTTTCGGCATGTGTAGCAGGTATTAATAAATAATGCATTCCACCCGGAGTATAGTTGAAAACTTTAAACATGCGGGATGCAAATATAAAACCGGCTATGTATAAAAACATTTCAACTGAACCTACATTTCGCATAACCATAAAAATGACAGTTGAAATTCCCCAAAATGTCAATTCCGCTTGTTTGTTTTCTATAAAAAATCGTTGGAATAATAATCCCAATCGATTGATATTAAGTGTTGTGTTCATATTTTTGTATTCAGTTTAAAATAGTTTTACAATTTTGTTTTTTTCAGTCAATATCGCGTTGAACAACAGTTCGATATCCAGTTTACTTTCCTCTCCGGTTTTATTTTCACTTACCTGATAAAGCCCGCGTAGAGTATCTTCGCTATATATCACGTTATCAGATTTTTCGTTGCGGTCTGCAATACGAAATAGCAGTTTCTTCGTGATATTTTCAATTGGTTGATTGAATACAATTTCATGCTTTTCCATTACTATTATACTATCAATCAGACTATCCAGATCATGAACCTGATGTGTTGAGATAATCAGACAACGGTTATCGTCGATGGTTGATGCTACCATGCGACGGAATTGCCCTTTCGACGGAATATCCAATCCGTTTGTAGGTTCGTCCATTAGTAACAATTTGGTATTGGTAGCCAATCCGAAAGCAACAAATACTTTCTTTTTCTGACCGTTTGAAAGTTTGTTTAACATTGATTTTTTATTATCAATATCAAATTCTTTAAGGTATTCATTGAATTGTACAGTACTGAAATTTGGATAGAAAGGAGCATACACTTTTTCATAATTTTCGATGCTCAATGTCAGTTGTGGCAATTCTTCCGGTAGAAAGAATATCTCCTGAAGCATCTCAGGGTAACGTTTCACAGGATTGAACCCCAGAGTTTCTATTGAACCAACTTGTGGAAAGTCCAATCCGGAAATTAGTTTCAATAAGGTACTTTTACCTTCGCCATTCTTCCCAAGTAGCCCGTGAATACGTCCGGCTTTGAGTTTTATACTCAGATTGGAAAGCAATTCTGTTTTTTTTGTGTAACTGAAAGTTACGTTCTGAACATTTACCATTTTAATTTATAGTTTAGCGTTTTTCAATAATAAGTCTATCAACTTCATTATGTAATTAGTGTATTAGTGAAATAGTGCACCGCAAAAGTATAGCAACTTTTTATTTCCACAATACTTTTATAGTTAAAAAACATTAATTGAATAAATATATTTTCAAAACGCCTGTTTTAAAGGATGTTTGCAAAATTCGAAAAGGGAATTGGAAGTAAAAATTCATCATTCCAAAATTAAAAATGCTTACCTTTGCATGAAATTACGATTATTCATCGAACTTAAAAGTACTTATGCATTCTATATCCGACAAACTTCAAGAATTTGAGCGTTTACTGAAAATTATGTCCGAACTACGTGCCAAGTGCCCGTGGGATAAAGAACAAACTTTCGAAAGTCTACGAACATTAACGATAGAAGAAACTTACGAACTGGCCGATGCTATTATTCGTGACGATAAAAAAGAAATTCGTAAAGAATTGGGCGACATATTGTTGCACATCGTTTTTTATGCCGAAATGGGAAATGAAACGCAAGATTTCGATATTTACGATGTTTGTAAAGGTTTGTGCGAAAAACTGATTTACCGTCATCCGCATATTTTTGCCGACGTGGAAGCGAACAATAGCGAAACAGTGATGCAAAACTGGGAAACGCTGAAACTGAAAGAAAAAGGTGGAAATAAATCGGTTCTTTCTGGCGTACCAAATTCATTGCCGGCACTGATAAAAGCACACCGTATTCAGGATAAAGCCCGCAGCGTGGGTTTTGATTGGGAACATCGCGAACAGGTTTGGGACAAAGTGCAAGAAGAAATAAATGAACTGAAAGTAGAAATTGGAGCGATGGACAAAGACAAAATGGAAGCCGAGTTTGGTGACTTGCTTTTTAGTCTGATGAATGCTGCCCGACTCTATGATATTAATCCCGAAAATGCGCTGGAACGAACCAACCGCAAGTTTATCAACCGCTTCAATTACCTCGAATCTAAAACCATTACGCAAGGAATTGACCTGAAAGCCATGAGTTTGGCCGAAATGGATGTGATTTGGGATGAGGCGAAGAAGATTGAAAAAAATATGCCAAAATGCTAATGTGACAATTATAGATATAATAGCTGATAACTGTTCATTGTTAACTGTCAACTGAAAAATGCTTTATCCTTTTCATTTCGAACAAAAAATAGATTTTACCACCATTCGCCAATTGTTGAAAGACAAGTGTGTAAGCTCGTTGGGTATAGAAAAAGTGGATGAAATTCAGTTTTCGTCGGACTATGCGGTTGTTATGCGCTTGCTCAGTCAGACTGACGAAATGCTGCGCGTGCTGACTACCGACAGCGACGAATTGCCGATTGGTGATTTTTACGATGTTCGTCCGGCTTTGTCTCGAGTTCGGGTTGAAGGATTGTTTTTGGACGAATTGGAGGTTTTCGATCTTCGCAGGGCATTGGAAGCAGTACGCTTGTTGGTCTCATTTCTCACAAAACACGATGCCGAAGTGTATCCGCACTTACACGAATTAGTCAACGGTATTGAAACTTTTCCATTGATAATTAATAGCATTGACGGCATTCTCAATAAATTCGGCAAGATAAAAGACAATGCTTCAACCGAATTGGCTCGCATCCGCAAAGACGTTTTTCAGGTTCAAAGTTCCATTTCTCGCACGCTGAATTCCATTCTTCGTCAGGCGCAAACTGATGGTTATGTGGAAAAAGATGTGGCGCCCACCATGCGCGAAGGTCGGTTGGTAATTCCGGTTTCACCTGCTTTTAAACGTAAAGTAAACGGAATTGTACACGACGAATCGGCCACCGGAAAAACCGTTTTTATTGAACCGACGCAAGTGGTGGAAGCCAATAATCGCTTGCGGGAACTGGAAGGCGAGGAGCGACGCGAAATAATGCGTATTTTGGTGGAATTTACCAATTTTGTGCGTCCACATACCGAAGAAATTTTTGCTTCACAATACTTTCTGGGACAGATTGATTTTCTGCGTGCCAAAGCACTTTTTGCCATCGAAATTAAAGCAATAAAACCACGAGTTGACGATATATGTCAATTGGAATGGGCAAAAGCCGTGCATCCGCTTTTATTGCTTTCGCTCAAAAAACAAGGCAAAGAGATTGTGCCGTTGGACATTGTATTGAATGAAAAACAACGGATTTTACTAATTTCCGGTCCCAATGCCGGTGGAAAATCGGTTTGCTTGAAAACGGTGGTGCTGTTGCAATATATGCTTCAATGCGGATTGCTTGTGCCACTTCACGATAGCAGTCGTGCCGGTATTTTTGAACGATTATTTATTGATATTGGCGACGAACAATCCATTGAAAATGACCTTTCTACCTACAGTTCGCATTTGATGAACATGAAATTCTTTATCAAGAACAGCAACCCTAAAACGCTTTTGCTGATTGATGAATTCGGAACAGGAACTGAACCGCAGATTGGTGGAGCCATTGCCGAAGCCACGTTGGAACGCTTTAACCGGAACCTGGCTTTTGGTGTAATTACCACGCATTATACTAATTTAAAGCATTTTGCCGAAGATGCCGTGGGAATTGTGAATGGAGCAATGTTGTACGATCGACAGCATTTGCAACCGCTTTTTCAACTAAGCATTGGCAATCCGGGAAGTTCATTTGCAGTGGAAATTGCCAGAAAAATAGGTTTGCCCGAAGATTTAATTGCCGAAGCCGCCGAGAAAGTAGGAGCAGAGCACTTGGATTATGACAAGCATTTACAGGACATTGTGCGTGACAAACGATATTGGGAAAACAAACGCCAGCAAATTCGACAAAAAGAAAAGAAGCTGGATGAAACACTTGAAAAATATGAAGTCGAAATGGCGGGAATCGAACGCCAACGCAAGGAAATAACTCAAAAGGCAAAGGCTGAGGCTCAGAATCTGTTAAGCGAAGCGAATGCTAAAATTGAAAATACCATTCGTCAGATAAAAGAAGCCGATGCGGAAAAAGTGCGTACGCAATTGGTAAGGAAGGAATTGGATGATTTTAAAAATAAAATTAAAGATTCAGAACCTGCCCCTAAATCCCCTAAAGGGGACTTGAAGAGTGCAAATTCGAGGCTACAACTTAATAAGAAGAACGATACAAAAAATGTAAAACCCGATGTAGCGACGTTGCTTGCAACGTCGCTACAAGTTGGTTCTACCGTTCGTCTGAAAGGACAAACAGCCACTGGAACGATTATTGAATTGCAAGATAAACAAGTACTTGTGGCATTTGGTAATCTGAAATCGACTGTGAAACTGACCAAGTTAGAACCGATAAGCAATAACCAATTAAAGAAAGAAGCGCGTAAATATGAATCGCTCGGCAATACCACCACCGACGAAGTTCGTCAGCGCAAACTTACTTTTCAGTCCGAAATTGATGTGCGTGGTATGCGTGGCGATGAGGCATTACAGGCTGTTATGTATTTTATCGATGATGCGGTGATGGTGGGCGTGGCTTCAGTTCGCATTTTGCATGGAACCGGAACCGGTGCGTTGCGCCAACTGATTCGACAATATCTTGGCACAGTTCATGGAGTTCGGAAGTATCACGATGAACACATTCAGTTTGGTGGTGCAGGAATAACTGTTGTGGAGTTTGAATGAATGTTTTCAACTAAAGTTACAAGAGTCGGGATGATTAAATTCATTCCGGCTTTTTTATTTGTAATCGAAATTCAATAGAATGTCTTTCCGAACATTTTTTTTAGTTGGACGTTTATATTGGTATAAAATCAAAAAAACTAAATTCAAATAAATATGAGTAAAATTGAAAAGATTGTTGGCCGCGAAATCCTTGATTCGCGCGGAAATCCTACGGTAGAAGTAGATGTTTGGTTGGAATCGGGCGTGATGGCTCGAGCTGCTGTTCCATCCGGTGCATCAACAGGTGAAAATGAAGCCATTGAACTGCGTGATGGAGATAAAAAACGCTATTTGGGCAAGGGTGTATTGAAAGCTGTTGCCAATGTAAATAATATTCTTGGTCCGGCTTTGGTTGGAATTAGTGCCTTGCAACAACGTGCTATTGACAAACTTATGATTCAATTGGATGGAACAAAAACCAAATCGAATCTTGGTGCAAATGCCATTTTGGGCGTTTCGCTGGCTGTTGCCAAAGCTGCTGCAGCTTATCTGGATATGCCGCTTTATCGTTATATAGGTGGAACGAATGCTTTTGTTTTGCCGGTTCCAATGATGAACATTATTAATGGTGGTTCGCACTCTGATGCACCGATTGCTTTTCAGGAATTTATGATTCGCCCTGTGGGTGCTCCTTCTTTCAAAGAAGGTTTGCGAATGGGTGCAGAAGTTTTTCATTCACTGAAAAAAGTACTTCACGATCGCAATCTTAGTACTGCTGTGGGTGACGAAGGTGGATTTGCACCTGCATTGAAAGGAACGGAAGACGCTTTGGAATCAATCATTACCGCCATCGAAAAAGCCGGATACAAAGCCGGAAAAGATGTGATGATTGGTTTGGATTGTGCAGCTTCTGAATTTTATAAAGATGGAATTTACGATTATTCGAAATTTGAAGGACCGACAGGTGCAAAACGAACTTCGGCGCAACAAGTTGATTATTTGGAAGAATTGGCGGCTAAATATCCGATTGATTCTATTGAAGACGGCATGAGCGAAGGTGACTGGGATGGCTGGAAATTATTGACCGACAAATTGGGTAAAAAAATTCAATTAGTTGGTGATGACCTTTTTGTAACAAATGTTGATTATCTGAAAAAAGGAATTGATATGGGTTGCGCGAATTCCATTTTGATAAAAGTAAACCAAATCGGTACTTTGTCCGAAACCTTGGATGCTATCGAAATGGCTCACCGTGCCGGTTATACTTCGGTAACTTCCCACCGCTCGGGTGAAACGGAAGATGCAACTATTGCCGATATTGCTGTGGCAACTAATTCAGGTCAAATCAAAACCGGATCGTTAAGTCGTTCGGATCGTATGGCAAAATACAACCAATTGCTTCGTATTGAAGAAGAATTGGGCGATTTAGCCGTTTACGGTTTTAAAAAATAAGAAAAAATGACAGATTGATGATTTTTGCCTGACATAAATTTGTCCATTAATTGAAAGCTACCTGACAAAAATTTTAAAGATTAATAATCAGGCAATCCGCTCAGCTGAAGATGTACAAACCATTTTTGATGCAGCAATTAATAATGGTGAACAAGAAAAAGTACTTTTAATTGCCGGACTTTATCCAACTGGAAAAGTAACTTATTTTGCAATAAATCTGGCAGAATAGACAGAAACTGGGCTTTTATGAACAAAAAAGAACAAACTCAATCCAATTTGAGTTTGTTCTTTTGTTTTTATCAACAATAGAAAACAATTTCAACTTTTCTGCGTTTCAATATCAGTATTGTTTCGAAAAGGTTTCAAACCAAGTTTATCAAACCCATCGGTTCAAATTTTTGCCATTATTTCTTTAATTTCAACAAACTATATGTTTTTTGTAAACTTACTGTTTACTAAATTGTTACGATAGAAACGAACAGCGCAATTCTTTTTGTATTTTTCGTTTTGTAGACTCGAAAAAAACAACTACTTTTGCAAGCTAATTTTCATTAAGAAATGAGACAATTAAAAATTACCAAATCAATCACGAATCGTGAAAGTGCATCACTTGACAAGTATTTGCAAGAGATTGGACGTGAAGATCTTATCACCGTAGAAGAAGAAGTCGAATTGGCTCAACGGATACGTAGTGGAGATCGGCTGGCGTTAGAAAAACTGACACGTGCTAACTTACGTTTCGTTGTTTCGGTCGCAAAACAGTATCAAAACCAAGGTCTCAGTCTACCCGATTTGATTAATGAAGGCAATTTGGGATTGATAAAAGCAGCCGAGAAATTTGACGAAACACGTGGATTTAAGTTTATTTCTTATGCTGTGTGGTGGATACGGCAATCAATTTTGCAGGCTTTAGCTGAACAATCGCGTATTGTACGCTTACCTTTGAATCAGGTTGGGTCGTTAAACAAAATCAACAAGGCTTTCTCGAAATTTGAACAAGAAAACGAACGTAGGCCTTCACCCGAAGAATTGGCAGAAGTACTGGATATTCCGGTAGAAAAAATTGCCGACACGATGAAAGTTTCGGGTCGCCACATTTCGGTGGATGCACCTTTTGTGGAAGGAGAAGACAACAGCTTGTTGGATGTAATGATTAATGATGATTCTCCCAACGCTGACCGTGTTTTGATTAATGAATCACTTTCCAAAGAAATTGAGCGTGTGTTGGCTTTCACTTTGTCTGACAGAGAGCGCGATATTGTAAAAAAATTCTTTGGAATTGGTGTAACTGAAATGACACTCGAAGAAATTGGTGACGAATTTGGACTTACACGCGAACGTGTTCGCCAGATCAAGGAAAAAGCGATTCGAAAATTGAGGCCAAACGCCAAAAGTAAATTATTAAAAGGATTTTTAGGATAATCGGAACGATAATACGATTTCTTTAAAACATAAAAGGAGCAACTGAAGTTGCTCCTTTTATGTTTTAAAACTTTACAAATCGATGTATTTGAATGTTTTATAATAAATATTGTTCGCTGATTGATTTGTGTTCCTGAACACGATAAATGGTATCGGCAAACATATTGGCTATTGATAAAACCTTTACTTTAGGACATATACTCAAATCAAAAGGAATCGAATCAGTAAATGCAATATCAGTTAATGCAGAATTGTTGATTTTTTCGATTGCGTCTCCCGACATAACACCGTGTGATACAATAGCCCTAACACTTCTCGCACCTTTAGCCATCATTAAATCAGCTGCTTTACATAGAGTTCCTGCCGTATCAACCATATCGTCTGTTATTATTACATCTTTGCCATACACTTCGCCAATGATGGTCATTTCGCCAATCACATTTGCTTTATCACGGGTTTTGTAACATATAACCATTGGTACGCCAAGGTATTTTGAATACGAACCGGCACGTTTTGAACCTCCTACATCCGGAGATGCAATAACTAAATTTTTCAATTTCAACGATTTGATATAAGGTACAAAAATTGTTGAGGCGTATAGGTGGTCAACTGGAATATTAAAAAATCCTTGAATCTGGTCGGCATGTAAATCCATTGTAATAATGCGGTCAACGCCTGCAACGCCAAGCATATCAGCAATAAGTTTAGCCCCGATTGAAACTCTCGGTTTGTCTTTCCTGTCTTGACGTGCCCAACCAAAATAGGGAATTACAGCAATGATTTTATAGGCAGATGCACGTTTTGCCGCATCAATCATTAAAAGTAATTCCATTAAATTATCAGAATTCGGAAAAGTTGATTGAATCAAATAAATATACTGGCCACGAATAGATTCTTCGTACGAAACTGCAAATTCACCATCAGAAAAATGTTGAATGTTCATGTTTCCGAGCGGACATTCTAAATTTAGACATATTTTTTCGGCAAGATAACGACTTTTTGTGCCCGAAAACACTTTAAATGGTGTACTTGAAACTGACATTGAGTTGGGTGAGTTAGTTTAAGAAATCTTTTGCAAAAGTACTGAATATAATTTTAAAACAAAAGAGAAAAACGATAAATATCAGATGAATATTAATGATTCAAAAATTCTACCGAAATGATTATATTTCTTTGGTGTTGATTCTTTGAAATTCAAATAATATTAAAGTGATTATCTAAAATAATTATTTTTCCGCAAACGTTTGAAATCTATTTATGTCATTTTTTTTAATAATTGAAAACTATACTTATAAAATGTATGTATTTTTGAATAAAATTTTACGACTGACTATCCTAAAAATCTATAATTCAACATTCTATGAAAATTCACTTTAAAATATCTTATTACACTCATTGGGGTCAACGACTACTTGTGAGTGGAAATATTCCAGAATTAGGAAATAATGATTTATCTAAAGCATTGATTCTCAATTATCATTCGCCCGAAGATTGGAGTGGGGAAATTGAAGTTATCCAAGGGGAAAATTTTCAGCTAAACTACAAGTATATTCTTTTTACAGAGCAAAGCGGACAATATATTCAGGAGTGGGGCGATGACCGGAATCTGAACCTTGAAGTTTTAAAGATTGAACATTATTTCTGTTTGGATACATGGAATTCCCCCGGTAATGTTGAAAATGTCTTCCTTTCAACTCCATTTCAACAGGTTTTATTACGTCATGATAAAACAGAAGCCATGAGCAATCAACCCCAAAAGTATACTCATATTTTTAAAGTGAAAATGCCTTTGCTCAATAAAGACGAGGTACTTTGTTTGATTGGAAATAGTGAAGCATTGGGTAACTGGTCAACAAATAATCCAATCATGCTGTCGCAAGCAGAAAATAATTATTGGATTGCTAAGGTTGATTTAAGTAAAACAAAAAGTGAGGTACATTATAAATATGGGGTTTGCGATAAGGAAAGTAAGCAATTCAGGTATTTTGAATCGGGTCCTGATCATATTGCTCCAATTTATAATTCTAAAAAAACAGTTATTCAGTTATGTGATGGATTTGTACGGGTTTCAAATAATTCATGGAAAGGTGCCGGAGTGGGTTTACCTGTTTTCAGTATTCGAACCAAAAATAGTTTTGGAGTTGGCGACTTTGGAGATTTAAAACTTTTGGTTCAATGGGCTGAAAAAGTTGGATTAAAATTGATTCAGGTTCTACCGCTAAATGATACAACCGGAACGCATACCGATGCTGATGTTTTGCCTTATGCTGCTATTTCTGCTTTCGCTTTAAATCCACTGTTTTTAAACTTACCTGCAATTGGTAGACTTCCCGAATCTCATCCGTTACAACAAAAATATGATATCAAACAAACCGAATTGAATAGTCTGGATTTGGTGTCATTTTTGGAAGTCATTAATTATAAATTGCAATATGCCAAGGAATTATATCTTTTGCACAAAGATAAATTTCTGAAAAATAAAGATTTCAAAACTTTTTTCAAAAATAACGAATATTGGTTGGCGCCTTATGCTGCATATTGTGTTTTACGAGATCAGTTTGGTACTTTCGATTATCGGAAATGGGAAGATTTTTCACAGTACGATTCAAAAAAGATAGCTGAGTTTTCTTCGCCTGATCAACCGCATTTTGGTGATATTGCCACTAATTATTTTATCCAGTATCACTTACATAATCAATTATCCGAAGCCGCAAATTATGCACACGAGCATGATGTTGTTCTCAAAGGTGATATTCCAATTGGTGTAAATCGAAATAGTGTCGATACATGGGTTTCACCTGAGCTTTTCCACATGAATATGCAAGCCGGCGCTCCACCTGATATGTTTGCCGTTAAAGGTCAAAACTGGGAACTTCCAACTTATAATTGGGAAATGATTGAACGAACCGGATTTGATTGGTGGAAAAAACGTTATGCACAAATGTCAAATTATTTTGACACTTTCAGAATTGATCATATTTTAGGATTTTTTCGTATCTGGCAAATTCCTTTTAATCAGATTGAAGGGATCATGGGACATTTAAATCCTTCAATTCCAATACATATTAATGAATTTGCGGAGAAAGGGATATGGTTTGATTATAACCGTTATTGTAAGCCTTATATTACAGATTCTATCCTTTACGATTTCTTTGGAGATGAAACAAATTGGGTGAAGATAAACTGTTTGCAAATTGAAGATGGTTGGAGCTACCGACTAAAAGAAGAGTATCAGACCCAATTGTCAGTAGAGAATTTGTATGTCGAAGGGCAAATTTCTGAACGTGTAAAATGGGGTTTATTTGATTTAATCTCGAATGTGCTTTTCTTTAAAGTTGAAAGTAGTAACGGCACACAATTTTATCCACGATTTGGGATGGAATCATTGCGTTCGTACCGCGATTTGGACAATTATTCAAAAGAAAGATTGCGTGAACTTTATGTTGATTATTTTTTCAAGCGTCAGGACTCAAATTGGTATCAATCAGGTATGGAGAAACTTCCGGCACTAAAACGTGCTACAAATATGATGATTTGTGGTGAAGATTTGGGGTTAATGACACCATGTGTGACGGCTGTAATGAAGAACTTAGGAATTTTGAGTCTTGAAGTTCAACGCGCACCAAAATCAAATAAAATTGAATTTTCCTGTCCGGCTGATGCGCCTTATTTGTCGGTTGTGACTCCTTCAACCCACGATATGAGCACCATACGCGGTTGGTGGGAAGAAGATAGAGACGTAACACAACGATTCTACAATTCTCAACTGGGACATTGGGGCGAAGCTCCTTTTTTCTGCGATTGGTGGATTTGTCGGGATATATTATTGCAACATTTGTATTCACCGGCAATGTGGAGTATTTTCCAAATGCAGGATTTGTTGAGTATTTCTGATCAAATCCGACGTCCAAATCCACATGAAGAACGTATAAACGTCCCTTCAAATTCAATGAATAGTTGGCGCTATAGAATGCATATTTACATGGAAGATTTGCTTGAGAAAGAAGAATTTAATGCTGAGTTACGTAATTATATTACTCAATCTGGACGCTAAATAATAGATATTCAAGAATAAACAGAAGAGTAAAGAATTTTCTTTACTCTTTTTTATGATAATTAATTGGAAATATATTCATTATGCAAAAATTTATAATACTGATAGGGTGTCATAAATACTGCTCGATTGTTTTCTTTATAAGAATCCCTGTGTTAAGAAAATTAGCAAGACCTGTATATATCAAGAAAGGAATAATTATTGAAGTTGCCAAAGGGATACAGGCTGCATCTGAACTGGATAATATACCAAAATCCTGATAATTTTTAATTAAAATATGTTCATTCTCCTCTACATTAAAGGATTCAGAGACAGCCTGAATAAATTCCAGTTCCAGCTGGCTTACTTCCGATCCTTCCGATTTACAGAATTCAAGTAACTGCACGAGCACAATTATCTTCTGATCCTGTGTAAGCTGATCATTAATATCATTGCAGATTTTAAGTACCCT
>JADGPS010000061.1 GCA_017882285.1 Paludibacter sp.
CGGGTAATAATGGATTTGATTAAATTCTTTTCGGTTTTACTTTTCGTGTTGATTTTATTGCCGCTTTGGTTAAATGCATTTTTGAAAGCCATTAATGCTTCTTGTAAGGTATTTCCAACGCCCACTATGGTATAATCTTCAATTGCGACCATGGCATACATTTTCACTAAACCGCCGTTGTCTTTCAGAGTCATCACGTAAGTAGGGATATTGTTGATATTATAGGGAATAGGCATTGAAGCCGAGAATCCTTTTTCCTGCACTTTCCCTTTGGCTGAATTTTGAGCGGCATTTTCAGTGGCTCCGCTTTGTTTATACCAAACGGCTTTTTTAGTCCGCGTGTTTACCAACACAAAACCTACGGTCGATTCATCGGCACCCACTGACGTCAAACCCGTGTACCAATAGGCATTTTTGTCGTCACCATACACCATCGAAACCTGTTCTGTGATTTTGAGTTTACCTTCGTTGGAAAAATTCCAGTAACCTTTCACAAAATTTCCCCAGTCATTCAATTGAGTTTCGATAAACTCACCCGGTTGAATGCGATCTACCCATGTCGGCGTGTTTTCAATTGAATATTCCTTGATTTCACCTGTTTGTGCATTTACAATTACCACACCTTTAGCATCATCACCTGCAAAACCAATCGTTTTTTTGAATTTAGTTACCACCCAATATGGAATTCCCGAATCGTCTATTTCGAACGAATAATCGGTCAAACCTACATTCCAATAACCATGAAAATACAAATAGCGTTCCAGGTTATCGAAGAAATAGGCTTCCGATTGGTATTTGATATACACTTTTTTTCCGTTGATTTCCTGTACCAATTTCACATCGCGTTCGTTGCAGGCATTCACCATTACATAACCATTTGTGCCTTGCATGTTCTTTTGCCATTTAAAGAATCCTGAATGAAGCAGCGGTGCTACCCAATACAGATCGTTATTCACCTTTTGAATATTAAAAGCACCCAGAGTTACCTGACTTCCAAGTGCTGATTGTGAACCAAGCACTTTGTCGCCCAGCAATTGTGCCAACGATTGATCCACTACCCGGATCTTTTCAATGGAAATAGGCAACATGTGGCTCGATAAGTTCGATTCGGTTTCCACTTTGCCAATCAAATTCCGATATTCATCAGTGCGGAATAATGCCCAACTGGTAAGAAAAGGAACAACAGTGATGTAAATTACTAAAATAGCTAGCAGTACAAATGATACTTTGCCTGGTTTGCCGATTTTTAATGACGGAGTATTGTTCTGAGATTGAGTGATACTAAACGGATTATTCAGTAAAATCCAAATTCCGATTAAGATAATCAGCATGATTGCGAAACCTGTAAAACCATAATTCACAGTCGGCATATTCATATAAACCAGTATGAATCCGGCAAGAAGCACTAATAATAGATTTTTTAATTTTTTCATGTTGTGGAGAATTAGATAATTGTTTATAAGCTGTAAAAATACTATGATATTTTTAGTTTACAATAATAATGGCATAAAAAAGTCTTATATTTTATTTAAATTGAAATGATGAATAAATATAGATTTCAATTACCGCTTTTTTTCATTAATTCATTCCCAAAAAATTATTATAACTCAACAGAAAGTAGTAATTTTGCGGTCTCTAAGAAAATTAGATTATTAAACAATATTATGGCAGAAAAAAAATTGAATTTATTGGCTGATTTTCCATCGGTTAGCGCACAACAATGGATGGATAAAGTCATAGTCGATCTCAAAGGAGCTGACTTCAACAAGAAGCTCGTTTGGAAAACCAACGAAGGCTTCAGCGTGTTGCCTTTCTATCGTGCAGAAGACATTGCAGGCTTGCAGACTAAAGATGCAGCTCCGGGTGTTTTCCCATTCGTACGCGGAACAAAAGCCGACAACGAATGGTTTGTTCGTCAGGATATCGTTGTGGAATCGGCTAAAGAAGCCAATGCTAAGGCGTTGGACATTTTGTACAAGGGCGTAACCTCATTGGGTTTCAAACTGAAAAAAGAAGAATTAAGTGCTGATTACATCGCTACTTTGCTTAACGGTATAGCTGCTGATTGTGTTGAACTTAACTTCGGAATTTGTGTAAGTGCGGCTGCTAATCTGGCAACTATTTTGACCGACTATTTCAAATCGAAAGCGTACGACGTGAAAAAACTGCAGGGTTCTATCAACTTCGACCCAATCAACCGCCTGTTGCAAGCCGGCAAAGAACTCACCAAAGAAGAAATCACTGCAAAAGCCAAAGCAACTGTTCTTGCTGCTATCGGTTTACCATTCTACCGTATGATTGGCGTAAATGCTACCACATTAAGCAATGGTGGAGCTTATATAGCTCAGGAATTAGGTTACGCACTGGCTTGGGGTAACGAATATTTGTCGTCGCTTGTTGATGCTGGTGTTGACACTTCATTGGCTGCTAAAAAAATCAAATTCAGCTTTGGCGTAAGCGGAAACTACTTTATGGAAATTGCCAAATTCCGCGCTGCCCGCTTATTGTGGGCTAACATCGTTGATGCATACCAACCGGCTTGCAAAATAGAAGATTGCAAAAACACAGTGAACGGTATTTGTAAATGTGCAGCCAAAATGCGTATTCACGCTGAAACTTCCACATTCAACAAAACAGTATTCGATGCCAATGTAAATATGCTTCGTACCCAAACAGAAGCAATGAGCGCAACATTGGGTGGTGTAAATTCATTGACCGTATTGAGTTACGATTCGGTTTACAAACCGGCTGATGATTTTTCGGAACGCATTGCCCGTAACCAACAATTGTTATTGAAAGAAGAATGTCATTTCGATAAAGTAGCTGACCCTGCTGCCGGTTCTTATTATATCGAAACTTTGACAAACGAAATCGCTGCTCAGGCATGGAAAATCTTCCTTGAAGTAGAAGATAACGGTGGTTTCTTTGCTGCTATCGCTTCAGGTTCAGTTCAGCAAGTTGTGAAAGCTACTGCTGCAGCTCGTTTAAAAGCCGTTTCAAGCCGCCGCGAGGTATTGTTAGGAACCAATCAGTTCCCAAACTTTAATGAAATTGGTGCCGAAAAAGTACAAATCACAGAAGCTACCGATTGCGGTTGCTCACACAGCGGAACAGAAAAACTGTTGCCGGTACGTGGTGCTGCCGAATTCGAAGCGTTGCGTTTTGCCACTGAAGGAGCTGCTAAACGTCCAAAAGCATTTATGTTGACTATTGGAAGTCTGGCTATGCGTTTGGCTCGTGCTCAGTTTGCTTGTAACTTCTTTGCTTGTGCCGGATATGACGTAGTTGATAATCTTGGTTTCTCAACTGTTGAAGAAGGTGTTGCTGCTGCTCAAAAAGCCGGAGCTGACATTATTGTTCTTTGCTCAAGTGACGACGAATATGCTGAACTTGCCCCTGCTGCTTATACAGCATCTAAAGGCAAAGCTATTCTGGTAGTTGCCGGAGCTCCAGCTAACATGGATGAATTAAAAGCACAAGGAATTGAATATTTCATCAATGTGAAATCAAATGTGTTAGAAACATTGAAAAACTTCAACTCACTTTTAAAAATCAACTAAGCATGAAACCAAATTTCAAAAATATTGATATTAAAAATGTAGCTGCATCTACTGCCGAGCAGGCCGATAGTAGTTGGCTAACCGCGGAATTGATTCCGGTAAAGCCATTTTATACAAAAGATGATTTGGAAGGCATGGAGCATTTAAATTATGCTGCCGGTCTTCCTCCATACTTGCGCGGACCTTACTCGGTAATGTACTCTATGCAGCCCTGGACTATCCGTCAATATGCCGGATTCTCAACTGCTGAAGAATCAAATGCATTCTATCTTCGTAACCTTGCTGCAGGACAAAAAGGTTTGTCAGTTGCTTTTGATTTACCTACACATCGTGGCTACGATGCTGATCATGAACGTGTGGTTGGTGATGTTGGTAAAGCCGGTGTTTCTATCTGTTCAGTAGAAGACATGAAAGTTTTGTTTGACGGTATTCCATTGAACAAAATGTCGGTTTCTATGACCATGAACGGTGCAGTACTTCCTATTCTTGCATTTTATATCAATGCAGGTTTAGAACAAGGTGCTAAATTGGAAGAAATGGCCGGAACTATCCAAAACGATATTTTGAAAGAATTCATGGTGCGTAATACCTATATCTATCCACCAAAATTCTCGATGAAGATTATCGCTGATATTTTTGAGTTTACTTCGCAGAAAATGCCTAAGTTCAACTCTATTTCTATTTCGGGTTACCACATGCAGGAAGCCGGTGCAACTGCCGATATCGAGTTGGCTTACACCTTGGCTGATGGTTTGGAATACCTTCGTGTCGGAGTAAATGCAGGTATGGATATCGACTCGTTCGCTCCACATTTGTCATTCTTCTGGGCAATCGGTATGAATCACTTTATGGAAATTGCCAAAATGCGTGCTGCTCGTATGTTGTGGGCAAAAATTGTAAAACAATTCAACCCTAAAAACCCCAAATCATTGGCCTTACGAACCCACTCTCAAACTTCAGGTTGGTCGTTAACTGAGCAAGATCCATACAATAATATTGGTCGTACCTGCGTTGAAGCAATGGCAGCAGCTCTTGGTCACACACAATCGCTTCATACTAATGCGTTAGACGAAGCAATTGCATTGCCAACTGAGTTTTCGGCACGTATTGCCCGTAACACACAGATTTATATCCAACAAGAAACGGATATTTGTCGCGAAGTGGATCCATGGGCTGGTTCTTATTACGTAGAATCTCTAACCAATGACTTGGCCGAAAAAGCCTGGGCGTTGATTGAAGAAGTGGAAAAACTTGGTGGTATGGCTGCGGCTATCGAAACCGGTATTCCAAAAATGCGTATCGAAGAAGCTTCTGCCCGAACACAGGCACGTATTGACTCTGGAAATCAGATTATTGTAGGTGTAAACCAATATCGTTTGGAAAAAGAAGCTCCGATTGATATTCTGGAAGTTGATAATACAGCCGTACGTATTCAACAAATCGAACGTTTGAAACAATTACGTGCCAATCGTAACGAAGCCGATGTACAAAAAGCATTGGCTGCCATTACCGAATGTGCTAAAACCGGAAACGGTAACCTGCTCGAACTTGCCGTTGAAGCTGCCCGCGTGCGTGCTTCATTGGGTGAAATCTCTGATGCCTGCGAAGCAGTTGCAGGTCGTTATAAAGCAACCATTAGAACAATTTCAGGCGTGTATTCATCAGAAACTAAAAACGATGCAAGCTTCATTAAAGCTTGCGAATTGACAGAGAAATTTGCCAAAAAAGAAGGTCGTCGTCCTCGTATCATGATTGCAAAAATGGGTCAGGATGGTCACGACCGTGGTGCGAAAGTAGTAGCTACCGGTTATGCCGATTGCGGTTTCGACGTGGACATGGGACCACTTTTTCAAACTCCTGCCGAGGCAGCAAAACAAGCCGTAGAAAACGACGTTCATATCATGGGCGTTTCGTCATTGGCAGCCGGTCACAAAACGCTGGTTCCGCAAGTAATAGCAGAATTGAAAGCATTAGGCCGCGAAGATATTATCGTTATTGCAGGTGGAGTTATTCCAGCGCAAGACTATGATTATCTATATAAAGCAGGTGTAGCAGCCATTTTTGGTCCTGGTAGCCCGGTTGCAAAAGCAGCTTGCACTATCATGGAAATTTTGTTGGAAGACTGACCCCCAACCCCCAAATGGGGGCTTTAAGATAGAAAAAACGGACTTGCCATTTGAGGTGAGTCCGTTTTCTATTTTGGTTTTATTGAAAAATTTTCCATTGTAAAGTTTCAATATCATTAAACTTTCTATATCTTTGCACTATGAAACGAACCATTATCACCTTTGGCGGATATTTTGAAGAGTTTATCGAAGGATTAACAGATAAAGAACAACAAAAAGTTGATTATCTGTTGACTCTTTTGAGAACCCAAGATAGATTGCCGATAAAGTTTATCAAAGCAATTTGAGAAGGTGTTTATGAGCTTAGGATTGAGTATAACTCAAACATTTACAGAGTATTCTTTGTTTTTGATGAAGATAAAGTTGTAGTTCTATTTAATGGATTTCAGAAAAAATCACAGAAAACTCCTCTAAATGAAATTGAAAAAGCAATAAGGATAAAAAATGAATATTATGAATACAAACGACAACAAAATCAGAAATTACAGTGATGTTCTTGATAAAAAATACGGTTTAGATGGTACGCCAGAACGAACTGTATTTGAAGAAGATGCATACAATTTCTATTCCGGAATGGTATTGCACCAAGCACGAAAAGAAGCAAATATAACACAATCGGAATTAGCTAGTCGAACCGGGACGACCAAATCATATATCTCACGTATCGAAAATGGAGCTATTTCGCCAAGTGTAGGTGTTTTCTACAGGCTTATCTTGGCTTTAGGAATGCGAATTGAAATTGTAAAACCAATTGGATGATTTATAATACAAAGACTTGAAGATAAAAAACGGACTTGCCCCGAAAAGAGGTAAGTCCGTTTTTGGTTTATTAAATGAAAGAGAAACTTTATTACTGCTTAACCAAAGACTAATTTCGTATGGACACACTTTGCCGCTTGGTTTACCTAGAAAAGTGAGCCAGCGGTGGTAAATGCAAATGGATTTTGAAAATTTAAACGGAAAATTATTGGTTTAGAAAAGATGTTACTTCAAACCGAATAACTTTTCATATATTTGCATCAAAATTAATTCAGGAGAGTATGACAGAACTTATTTTAAAAAAGGATATTGATGAAAATAAAATGAAGGCTTTGCTTGCATTTTTAAAGTCGTGGGGAATAGATGTGGAATTACGGAAAAGTACTACTAAAGCAATTAAAAAGAGTGAAGAATTTTCTTTGACAGCCGGACTTTGGGAAGATTATCAAATAGATAGTACAGATTTACGTAATCAAGCTTGGCAGCGGAATAAATGATTTTAATTGACACCAATATCCTGATTGAAATTTACAGAAACAATTCGTCAATAATTGAAACTGTAAAAACTATTGGACAAGGTAATATTGCCGTTTCGGATATTACTTGTGCTGAAATGTTATATGGTGCACGGAATAAAAAGGAATTACAGCTAATTGCTAAGGATTTAAACAAATTGCAAACGCTAAGCATTGATGTGCAGATTTCAAAAGATGCTGTTGTGTTGGTAGAAAAATATGCTTTGTCACATAAACTCTCAATTCCTGATGCGCTTATAGCTGCTACTGCACTAAATTATGATATCCCATTATATACTTTGAATGTGAAAGACTTTGTTTTTATCAAAGGTATTCAATTGTATTAAATCACAGATAGACTGATTATTAAAACGGACTTGCCCGATTACAGGTGAGTCCGTTTTTTTGTTTTCGTTTGTGTGCCGTAACTTCATTGTTGCAATAGTATAAGTTTATTAAAATGAGTTACAGGATTAAAGTAATAAAATTAAGTAGGGAATTTGAAATAATAATACTAACTATTGATAAATAAGTATTATATCCATCGGATTAGTTTATCTAATTTTATGCCCACATATAAAAAAAACACTGATGAAAAATCAAACCAGTAAAATACTCATGCTTGGGATAGGCATTATCATGTTCCCTTCGTGCCATCTTCAAACAAAGCTGTACCAAAAGGCATTCGACAGCGATTCATTAGCTTCCGTCTTCGACAGTTCATTTAAAAAAGGAATACTGGATGTTTGGTACCCGCGGATGATCGATTCGGTGGATGGAGGTTATTTTACGAATGCTACTTTCGACTGGAAGATTATGGATAAACAACCCAAGATGCTGGTGACGCAGAGCCGCCAGATATGGACCAGTTCGCAGGCAGCCTTGTTCTATAACGATTCCACCTATACGAAATATGCACGCCATGGTTTCGAATTCCTGATCAAACATATGTGGGATAAAACCTATGGAGGCTTTTTTAATATCCGTTCCAGGAAGGGCGGTTATACGGCAGAAATGTACGGCAACAATAAAATGGCTTACGGTAATGTGTATGCTATCTACGGGTTGGCTTCGTATTACAAACTGACTAAGGATACAGTTGCACTTCAATATGCACAGAAGACTTTCCTTTGGCTCGAAAAACACAGCCATGATAAGGTATATGGCGGTTATGTTGATGCCATGGCGCAGGATGGAACCTGGCTGCCGGTGGCCGGAACCGGATCTAAACTCCCCGGTGCAGCAAGCGGAGTCTGGAAAGATTATAATTCATCTATCCATTTGCTCGAAGCTTTTACCGAATTATATAAAGTCTGGCCCGATCCGCTCGTGAGAACCCGGTTGCAGGAAATGTTCCTTCTTGTCCGGGATACATTTGTCAACCGGAAAGGGTATTTAAAACTGAATTTCACCGAAAACTGGAAGTTGATTACCAACCGCGATTCCACTGAAGAAGTGATCCGCCGCCGTAGCGGGATAGACCATATCTCATTCGGACATGATGTAGAAACATCTTTCTTGCTTCTTGAAGCTTCGTATGAACTGGGTATTAAAAATGATACAACCACCCTGAGTATTGCCAAAAAGCTTGTTGACCATGCATTAGCCAATGGATTTGACCGCACTTCCGGTGGATTTTATAACGAAGGATATTATTTCCCAGGCAGCGATACCATAACTATCCTGAGTAAAAATGCCCAATGGTGGGGGCAGGCCGAAGGATTAAACGCATTGCTGATGATGTCGAAAATTTTTCCGGACGAGAAAAAGTATTCCGAATCGTTCTTAAAAGTATGGGGTTATATCGATCATTATATCATTGACAAAAAACAGGGCGAATGGTACATCGACGGCTCAAATTATAATCCTGCCGTAGTAAATGCCCCTAAGGCTTCGGTATGGAAAGCAAATTACCACAACGGGCGGGCATTGATGAACTGCATCCGGATGCTGAAAAACGAAAATGAAGTCGTTGAGCATTTTTCAAAAGTAAAGTTGTAGTTTGGAACAGCCCATTAAAAAGATAAGTAGTTACAAGTAAATAGTTATAATATGAACGAAAATAAACAAGCAGGGAATCGAATAAAGCTCTTTTTCACGGTACTTCCGGTCGCTCTTTTCCTTTTAGCAGTGATAAACCCGGTTTCCGCCCAAACAGAAGTGATGGCCTGGGGTAATCTTACCGGCATCAGGATCGATGGACAACTGATGGAATTTGAATCGAGCCTCAAAATAGTCGGGAAAAACCGGGTGTCGGTAACTTCCACTGGCAGGGAAAAACAACGTCCCGCTTATCACCGTGCCGGACAAACCCAAACCGTCAATACCGAAATGGGCGGTATCCGTTTTACGGAAAATGTAACGGAAAACGGCAGAGGCAGTGCCATTGTCGGCATTACCGCCACCGCACAAAAGGATACCTTGGTCGACGGGGTTTATTTTTGCATCGACCTGCCCGGAAAATATTATTCAACCGCCACGGTAAGCCTGAACGGAGCTTCAAAGAAACAACCCATAACAGCATTCCTTCAGGCAGGAAAAAGAAACACTACCTTTCAGGCTAAAAGCATCAACCTGCAATCAGCAAAACGCCAGATAAACCTGGCTTTCAATTCACAGTCGGTACTTTATCTCCGGAAGGAAAGCAGCTCCAACGGAATCAGGCTTTATGTGCAATTGATGGGATCGAAGATAAACAAGGGGCGGCAGGCTGCCAAAACCATCACGTTGAAAACATCGGGTTGGATAGACAGTGAACCTGCAGTGATCAGCATTGATGCTACTCATCCGGGACGCAAATTTGCAGGTTTTGGCGGGAACTTCCGCTTGCAAAACCCCAAAGCCGATCCGCAGGTCATCGAGTATTGCCTGGACAATATGCGTGTGGCATGGGCCCGGGTGGAAATGCCCTGGAGCCAATGGCAACCCGATGAAAATACGAACCCCGTTGAAGCTGCCAATGCCGGCAAATTGAACGAACATGTCCACCAATCGATGTTGATGGCGCAAGAGTTGGCCAAGAGGGGAATCCCCATGATTATCAGTGATTGGGGAGCACCCGACTGGGCCATTGTAGGCGAACAGCGCGATGCATACCGTTTCCGCAACAAAGGCATTTACGGTTATCCGCTGAAAGCTGAAAAACTCACGGAAATCTACCGGTCGATAGGCGATTACCTGGTATACCTGAAACAAAACTATGGCGTTGAGCCGGCACTTTTCTCGTTCAACGAGTCGGACCTGGGCATCAATATCCGCATGACCGGTAAAGAACATGCCGAATTTATCAAAGGACTGGGCGCTCATTTCGCCTCAAGGGGAATAACCACCAAACTATTGCTTGGCGACAACTCCGATGCCACCACATTCGATTTCATCCTTCCGGCCCTGAACGATCCCGAAACGCACAACTACATTGGCGCCGTGTCATTCCACTCGTGGAGGGGATGCGACGATGCGACGCTGAATAAATGGGCGGGAGCAGCCCGGAAATTGAATGTCCCGCTATTTGTTGCCGAAGGCAGTACCGATGCCGCCGCACATACCTATCCCGATATTTTCTATGAACAAACCTTCGCCTTGTATGAGATTAACCTGTATATGCGGCTTTGCTCCATTTGCCAGCCGCTGTCCATCCTGCAATGGCAACTCACGTCGGATTATTCGGTGTTGAAGGGAATGGGAATCTACGGTACCGAAGGACCACTGGAACCGACCCGCCGTTTCTGGAACCTGAAACAACTGGCCTCAACGCCTGCCGGTGCATTTGCATTGCCCGTATCGTGCAGCAAGGAGGAGGTGAACTGTGCCGCTTTCGGCGCTATCGCCCGGGGCGAATATGCAGTTCATATAGTCAATAACGGTGCAGCGCGCAAGGCAACTATCACGGGAATACCGGCCGGTGTTTCCACTTTCGAAGTGTATGTAACCGACGAAGAAAAGAATATGGAAAAAACAGGCGAACTGAAAGCCACGGATGGAAAGTTGGAAGTTGAACTCCTGCCAACGGCATATACCACTTTAATCGGTAAAAAATAAAAAGTCAACCTCACCCACAGCATCCTTAAGGAGGCTATGTAATTATTATTTTTATAAAGAGTTCTTTGAAATATGCAAAATTCAAGTTGTAAATGCAACTTTTTGATTAAACATAAAATTAGGTGATTCGTAGTTGAAACCTGTCCTTGCGGATATGTTTATTAAAAGTGCAAAGTTTGGCACTGGTTGGTGGAATTTGCAATTCCACCTTTTGTACTATGAGGATTTTTTAATCCGATTAATACTAAGTTTTCTTTTAAGAACGCATTACAAACCTGCCTGCCGCAGGCAAGTGCTAAGAATACAAAAGTTGGGATTGAAAAAAATCCCAACATCCAGACCGAACCATTCTGCAAGGAATGAGGTTGATATATCCGGAGGGACGAGGGTATCTCAATAGGAAATTTCTTCTAAGTTGGCAACAAACCATACCACCAAACGTTATAAAGGCAACATCAATTATTTATAGATAAATATCAATCAAAAGAAACGGATAATGAAATTTATTATTAAAATAAAAAGCTATTTAGTTTTCATAAGTATCGTCCTTTTGTCTATTGGCTGGCGCAGTCCTGAAAACAGGTTCATTTCAGCAGATAATAATCAGGCTGATACTGCAAAAGTTTTTAACAGAAATAAAAATATTGGCAAAGGCATAAATTTTGGAAATGCCCTTGAAGCCCCCAATGAAGGAGAATGGGGCCTTGTCATTAAGGAATCATATGTTCAAGCCATTGCCGATGCCGGGTTCAATTCAGTGAGGTTACCGATTTGCTGGTCGGCACATACAAGCAAAGATTATCCATATAGCATTGATGCCACTTTTTTAAATCGGGTAGATGAAGTAATGAATTGGTGCCTGAAAAGAAATCTGGCTGTTATTATTACCATTCATCATTTCGATGATCTTTATAATTATCCTGATGACCCGGTTTATTTGAATATGTTCTATTCAATTTGGAAACAATTAACAAACCGTTATCTTTCAGTTGACCATGAGCATCTGTTTTTTGAAGTATTAAATGAGCCTGAAGTTAATTTAACCGCTGATAAATGGAATCTATTAATGCCAAAGATAATCGATACCATAAGGATAATAGACAACGACAGGACACTGATAATAGATGGTCCCGATTATGCATCTCACTGGTCATTAGCCAATTTAAGCATTCCTCAATCGGAGCAAAATGTAATTGTCAGTACACACTATTACCTCCCTTATCAGTTTGCCCAACAGGGAGCATGGTGGAGTAACTGGATAGATTTGAATCAGTTCCTTGGAACAACCTGGTCGGGTACTACCAGTGAAAAAAATGCAGTTTTAACAGATATGTCAATTATCAGGAATTGGTCGAAGAATAATAACCGTCCAGTTACCATAGGAGAATGGGGCTCTATCATGTTTGCGGATAATCAAAGCCGCCTGACATGGACCAATTATGTGAGAACACAATTTGAGAATAATGAATTCAGCTGGAGTTATTTTGATTTTGGAGTTGTATTTAAAGCATATAGTGTTATTGAAAACAAATGGCTTTATGGCTTTGTGGAAGCTTTGACCGGAAATAGTGCGGCGATTTCAGATGGAAGGACATCAGACAGTATTCACATTAGCCCACTGAAACCCTCGAAAAATGATTCAATTCTGGTTACATCATACATTAATATACCAAATTTTTGCAGCAAATCCGATTCTGTCAGAATAACATTGAATGGCTCTATTATTAAAGTAAAATCCTATCACTTGGAGCGTATTCCTCAAGGTACTTCTACCAACTCTTGCGTTGATTCAGTCCGGTTAGGTAGATATGCCCCCGGAAATTATAAGATAATATTCGATTCCGAATATATTGATAAGATCAATACATTGCGTTATTCTATCATGGATACGATTAATATCCAAATCACCAATTCAACGGGAATACCAGATAACAAAACCAGTCTATTAAAAATTTATCCGGTTCCGGCCAGCCAGTTCTTAACAGTAGGCAACATAAAATATTCCAGTCATTATCGAATAATTGATTTAAAAGGGCAACTTCAATGCACAGGCACAGTTGGAAATGGGAGAATTAAGATTTCTAATCTGAAGTTCGGAGAATATATACTTGAAATTACAGAAAATGCAAATACAATATTGAGTAAAAAAATAATAGTTATACATTAATACCATGTGTATAAGAATTCAATAACCGAATGCGTCACAGAATACTAAATAACTTTTTATTTTGAAAAATAACTGACGCCAATACATGCCTAGGAGTACTGTCGTGTGAATCGCACTTGCAATCCCCCCGATAGCTATCGGGATTGCTCCCGCTTTCACTTTGTCACCTCGCTGGCGCGGTTTTGCAAACCATGCAGGGAAAGAGTTATTACTATCGGAATGTTTAGTACATATAACATAAGGTTTTTTGAAATTATAAGAATGTCATTGGTCGCAGACCCGCGTCAGCGGGAGAAGCAACAGCTAACTCTTATTTTCGATTCAACTCTTCAACCATTAAACAATACAAATGATGAGAATAGAACATTTACCAGAAGATAATGCCGGAAGAATTAATCCGGCAATGACCAGAGAACGTGCCATGGAGCTGCTGAACAGATATAACAGGGAAGAGTTTCACCTGCAACATGCAGAAACCGTAGAAGCTGCGATGCGCTATTTCGCCCATACGTTGGGATACCGGGAGGAAGAGGAATTCTGGGGCATGGTGGGTCTGCTTCACGATCTGGATTTTGAACAATATCCTGAACAACATTGCATTAAGGTGCAGGAAATTCTGCAGCAGGAAGGTGTAGATCCTGAAATTGAACGGGCTGTTGTTTCTCACGCGTATGGTCTCAGAGTGGATGTGAAACCCGAACACGAAATGGAGCGAGTGCTTTATGCTGTTGATGAGTTGACAGGTTTGATAGGTGCGGCAGTACTGATGCGTCCCAGTAAAAGTACGTTGGATATGACTGCCTTATCAGTAAAGAAAAAGTTCAAGGACAAGAAATTTGCAGCCGGATGTTCCCGTGATGTTATTCAGAAAGGAGCCGATATGCTCGGTTGGGATCTGGAACATTTAATGGAAGAAACCATAAAGGCGATGCAGGAAAAAGAGCGTACAGATAATCAATAAAAAAAGAATCCCCAGCCTGGCGCAAGTTTGAGCGCATCGGTAACTTGTGCAGGTAATATAATCGGTTTGTAACCGATTGGAAGTTGAAAATGGTACATGCCGATTTATCGGTACTTTTAAATTTTCAGTCCAAGTCCCCGTTTCGCTCAACCCTTTTATAAATCAGAGATATCTAATCCAAAGCATAAAATTAGTTTTAATGAATATTCTTAGAAAAAGCATAACCGGCCTGTTGTTGCTGGTTTCGTTATCCAATAATGCACAAACGGCTAATACTCCCGGACTGCGGTATCAATTTGCCTGTACCGATTATACACAGGGAATGGTCTTTGTAATTTCAAACACAGGGAAACCGGTCTGGCAATATCCGGCTGCGCGCTGTAACGATTTATGGGTATTGCCCAATGGAAACCTGCTGTTTAATACCGGCAACGGCGTGAAAGAAGTGACCAGAGAAAAGAAAGTCGTTTTCTCGTACGAATCGAAAAGTGCCATCTATGCCTGTCAGCGCCTGCCCAATGGAAATACGTTTATAGGGGAGTGTAACAGCGGCTTATTGCTGGAACTGGCTCCCGATGGAAAACCGGTTAAAAAGATAAAGCTGCTTCCCGATAGTACCGATGGCGGCCCCGCTTTTATGCGCAATGCCCGTAAACTTGAAAACGGCAATTACCTGGTGGCTCATTACGGGCTGGATAAAGTGAGTGAGTATGATTCACTGGGCAAGGTGCTAAACGAAATCCACATTACCGGCGGGCCGCATACTGCCATCCGTCTCAAAACAGGCCATACCCTGATTGCCTGTTCCGATCATAATGGCGAGCCACGGATCGTTGAGATAGATAAGTCGGGAACTATTGTATGGCAACTGGCAAAAAATGAATTGCCGGGCATTGAACTTAAATTTATGACTGGTTTCGAATGCCTGCCTAACGGCAATCTTGTCCTGACAAACTGGTTGGGGCATAACCAGTTTGGAAAAGCACCGCATGCTTTTGAAATAACAAGGGATAAGCAGGTGGTATGGAAATATGATGATGACTCCATACTGAAAACAATGTCCACTATCCAGCTTCTGGATGCAACCGGAAAACCGCTTTACCCGGATGCATTACATTGATTAATTTAAAAGTACAATGTAACTATTTATAACTTCTTACACCTCATGAAACACAACTTATTCTTCCTTATTATGGTTTTATTCTTAGCAACCGAAAACTGTATGCTGGCAAATCCTGCCCCCAAATGGTCGGTGCTGGCAGCTGAAAGCTTCATCAAAAGAACCCCCGATCCCGACAGTATCCACTGGGTCGGCCAACCGAACCATTTTAGCTGGCAGGCGGGTTATATTATGTTTGCCATGGAAAAAATGTGGCATGCAACAGGCGATTCCATCTATTTCAGGTACATTAAACAGTATGTGGACCAACAAGTGGACGAAAACGGAAACATCCCCGGTTTTATGCCGACGGCGCTCGATAACTTTTTGCCCGGATATGCCATTCTCTTTATGTATGAACAGACACATTCCGAAAAATACCGGATAGCAGCCCGTAAAATCCGTGAGGGTTTCAGGTCATATCCGCGCACTGCTGACGGATTGTTCTGGCACGGCGACTGGGCAAAGCATCAGGTGTGGGTGGACGGCGTGTTTATGGGCCAAATGTTCCTGGTCCGGTACGGCAGCCTGACAGGCGATAGCACCGCTTATGATGAAGTGCTAAAACAAATGACATTGATTGCCGCACATTGCCAAAAACCGAACGGTTTGCTCCTGCATGGCTGGGACGAGAGTAAGGAAGCCGCTTGGGCCGACCGAACTACCGGGCTTGCCTCCGAAGTATGGAGCGAAGGCCTTGGTTGGTATGCCATACTGATAGCCGATGTATTTGATTATTTCCCGAAAAGCCATCCCGGTTATCAAAAAATCCGTACCATTCACCAAAAACTTTGCAAAGGGCTTAAGGCTGCACAGGATCCCCGCTCGGGCATGTGGTGCCAGGTAGTGGATAAATGCAACGAACCCGGCAATTGGAACGAAACATCCGGCACAGGCATGTTTCTTTACCTGCTTAAAAAATCAATCGATAAAGGGTACCTGAATGCTGCTGAATATACCCCGGTGGTAAACCGGGCTTATGCCGGAATCATTAAAAAGGCGAAAGCAAAAGGCAGTGGATTTATCGACCTGTACGATTGCAGTAGCATTGGAATCCAAAACAATTATAATGCTTATATTACCCAGCCGAAGGAAATAAGTACTTTTGCAGCATTCGGATCATTCCTGGCCGGTACTTCCCAAATGGAATTCCATCGATAGGATAAATCATTTAATTGGTTGGATGAATGATGCCGGCTCCTCTTCCTCCAAGAGTGATTAAGATTTGCAGTAGTTGGGTAGTTCAAGTCTTAGCGAAGCGGGGACTTGGACTGGAAACAAGAATAGTTTATAATTATCATACAAAGATACATGAGCCGAAAATATAAATTCAGGAATCCAGAAGACTGGATAGTGAAATAAGAGATAGTCTCTCTCAAAGAGAGGCTATCTCCCCACAAAAACGGACTTGCCATTGTGGTGAGTTCTTTTTTTATTGCCTTTCTGATTAAAAAAGGCTAACTTCGCACCCGAATTTTTAAGAATAAATGAATATGAAAACAAAGATAGTAATTGTTGGACTCGGTGGAGTAGGAGGCTATTATGGCGGATTATTGGCAAAACGATATGCCGATGATCCGAATTTCGAAATCTATTTTGTGGCGCGTGGAGAGCATTTGAAAAAGGTTCAACAAAATGGTTTGACTTTAATCACAGCTGATGGAACTTATGTTGTAAAACCAACATTGGCAACCGATAAAGTGGCGGAAATCGGCACAGTGGATTATGTGATTATGGCTACCAAAAGTTACGATTTGGATGCAACCATTGCTCAGATAAAACCTTGCATTGGAGTAAATACTGTTGTTTTGCCCTTACTTAACGGAATTGATAATTCAATGCGAATTCGGGCTTTATTGCCCGAAGCAGAAGTGTGGGATGGCTGTGTTTATATTGTTGCCCGAATAAATGAGCCGGGTGTGGTGGAAAGTTCCGGAAATGTTCATTTTCTGAATTTCGGATACAAGAATCAAACGGGTACGCATTTGTTGGAATTTGAAAAACTGTTGAAAGAAGCTGGAATTGATTGTGCTTTTCACGAAAAAATATTGCCTGCAATATGGAAGAAATTCTTCTTCATTTCTTCAACAGCTTCACTAACTTCTTATTTTGATGTAAGTTATGGAGCGTTAATAAACGATGAAAACCGAAAAGACACGCTGATTAAATTATTGGAAGAACTTTTGCAGATTGCAAATGCAGAAGGTGCAGAAATGGATAAATCCGAAATTGATAAAATAATTAATCAGTTGGAGAAACTTCCTTTTGATTCGACAACTTCTATGCACAGGGATTTTATTGCAGGCAAAAACACCGAGTTGCAAACGCTCACCGGAATTGTGATTGACCTTGGAAAGAAACACGGAATTGCAACGCCAATTTATGAGAAAGTGTTTGCGGAATTGAGTAATCGATGAAGAAAACAATATTTTACAGAAGAGACTTTCATTGAAAGTCTCTTCATTTTTTTATGATTCAATAACCTGAATTTCAGAAGTTACGTCAATTGCCAATCGATACAAAGCTTCCACTCCGCAATAGGTTTCTTCCGACATTTTTACTGCTTTTTCTAATTTGTCCATCGGAAGGTTTTTTCCGGTAAATTGATAGATTACATGCATTTTTGTATAATGTTTTGGATGTTCATCGGATACGTCGCCCTGCACTTCTATGGAACATTTTTCAATTTCTACCCGCATTTTTTTTAGAATAGAAACCACATCCATTCCGGTGCAACCGCTTAATGCAACAAGTTGAAGTTTTTTTGGACTCGAACCTAAATCATGTCCGCCGCCTTCGACAGTTGCATCCATCATGACTTTATGACCATTTACGTCGGCTTCGAAAGCCATATCGCCTTTCCATTCGGTTTTAATACTGTGTTTGTCTGACATTTTTTTGTTGTTTAATCGTTGAACTGATAAATCGTTTTATTGACATTCAAACGCAAAAGTAACATATTTTGTTCCGACTTTGTTTTATCGTTTAAATATTCTCAAAAAATCAGTACTTTTGACGCCAATAAAACTCAGGAATATGAAAAAAACCATTATTTTTCTACTAGTATCAATTTTTCTTTTCTCATTTTCAGCACAAAGTAAAAATTATCGCTTGTTGATTGGAACTTATACTAATACCGGTAAAAGTCAGGGAATTTACTCCTACGACATTGATATGAAATCTGGATTTTTTAAACAGAAATCAGTTGCTACCGGAGTTTCAAATCCAAGCTATCTGGCCATTACACCCGATAAAAAATTTGTATATTCGGTGAATGAAAGCTCGGATGGCAGTGCAGCAAATGCATTCTCGTTTGACGAAAAAACAGGAAAGTTGACAAAATTAAACTCGTCTTTGACTAAAAGCGGAGGTCCATGTTATATCTCTGTAACTGAAAATCATGTTTTTACAGCAAATTACGGTGGTGGAAGCATTTCTGTTTTTGGAAGGCAGCCAGATGGTTCGCTTACTGATGTTTTGCAGGTAATCAGGCATGTGGGGAAAAGCATTAACATCGAACGGCAAGGCGAACCGCATGTACATCAGGTGATTATTTCGCCGGATAAAAAATATGTTGTAGTAAATGATTTGGGAACAGACAAAGTGACTGTTTATAAATACAATCCTAATTCAAAAACAGAAATTTTGATTCCTTTCGATACACTTTCTGCTAAACCCGGAAGCGGTCCGCGTCATGCCACTTTCAATCGTGATGGAAGCAAAGAGTATCTCGTTCAGGAAATTGATGGAACAGTTTCGGTATTGCGATTTGAAAACGGAAAATTGAGCCTTTTGCAAGAAACCACTTTGGTAAAAAGGGATGGAATAATTAATCGTGGTGCTGACATCCATCTTTCGTCGGACGAAAGGTTTTTATACGCCACAAATCGTGGAACAGCAAACGATATTACTTGTTTTTCGGTGGCAAAAGATGGCAAACTGACTTTTAAACAACAACTTTCGACTGGTGGTGATGGTCCTCGCAATTTTGCCATCACTCCTGATGGTCAATATATTTTCATTGCCCACCAATTTACGGATAATATCACCATATTCAGCCGCGATAGCAAAACCGGATTGCTAAACGACACCGGAAAACGAATTGAAGTAGGAGCACCGGTTTGTTTGGTGTTTTATTGATATTTAAAAATCTGATTTAATCACAAATTCCAATTCAATGACAAAAAAATACCGAATAAATTTCGAGGGCACTGAAAAAGTAACTCAGCTTTGAGTCAAAAAAAACAGCAAAAACATAGGTAAAACACCTGGTTATTGCTGTTTTTTTTGTATCTTTAGGTCT
>JADGPS010000016.1 GCA_017882285.1 Paludibacter sp.
GAGGGCACTGAAAAAGTAACTCAGCTTTGAGTCAAAAAAAACAGCAAAAACATAGGTAAAACACCTGGTTATTGCTGTTTTTTTTGTATCTTTAGGTCTCAAATCAAAGCACTTATATGTTAGCACAACAGCAACAGCTCCAACTGAGTACTTACTCAGATTTATATGACCTGATAGTACCCAAGGATAATCTTCTAAGAAAAATTAACGAGCTCATCGATTTTTCATTCATCTATAATGAGTTGGTAAACAAATACTGCTCAAATAATGGGCGTAACGCCCAAAGTCCTATCCGCATGTTCAAATATCTGTTGCTGAAAACGATTCATGACATATCAGATGTGGATGTAGTAGAGCGTTCCCGTTTTGATATGTCTTTCAAGTATTTCCTGGAAATGACGCCGGAAGAAGATGTAATCAATCCGAGTTCACTTACCAAGTTCAGAAAACTCCGTTTGAAGGATACGGATTTGCTGAATCTTCTCATAGGCAAGACCGTTTCCATTGCTATAGAAAAAGGCATTATACGTTCGAAGTCCATTATTGTTGATGCCACACATTCCCTATCCAGATCAAATCCATTGTCACCCATCGAAGTGCTAAAGGAACGAGCCAGACAACTTCGCAAGGTTGTTTATTCTACTGATGAGAACTGGAAAGAGCGAATGCCTAAAAAGAACGGGGACAACAATCTGGAGCATGAGTTATCATATTGTGATAAGCTTGAAAAGGAAATAGAATCAGATGAAGTACTACGGTCATTTCCCAAAGTAAAAGAGAAGTTGAATCTATTAAAGGAAACAATTGAAGATACTCAAGATCATTATACGCTCTCAAAGGATTCAGATGCAAGAATAGGACATAAGACACCTGATACCTCTTTCTTTGGTTTCAAAACTCATATAGCCATGACAGAGGAACGTATAATTACAGCGGCTATAGTGACATCCGCAGAAAAAGGTGACGGACCTGAGCTACCGGCATTGCTTGATGCTAGTCAGGAGAATGGAATTGAAGTCGATACAATCATTGGTGACTCAGCATACTCAGGTAAGGAGAATCTTAAGTTGGCTAATGAGCAGGAAATAAGAGTCGTTGCAAAGTTGAACCCCTCTATTACCCAGGGCTTGCGAAAACAAGAAGGTATATTTGATTATAATAAGGATGCCGGAATGTTTGTATGTCCCTCTGGGCACATGGCTATCCGCAAAGCGCGTCAGGGTAAGAAAGAAGACGGTACAAACCAGGTAGATACCTATTACTTCGATGTCGAGAAGTGTAAATCATGTGTATTAAAAAATGGTTGCTATAAATCCGGCGCAAAAACCAAAACCTATTCTGTTTCTATTAAATGTGATGAGCACCATGAGCAAATGAAGTTTCAACAGACTGATTACTTCAAAGACAAAGCAAAACACAGGTATAAGATTGAAGCAAAAAATAGCGAATTAAAAAATGTACATGGATACGCAAGAGCCAGTTCGTATGGAATTGCCAGCATGCAAATGCAGGGTGCAATGGCTATTTTTACTGTAAACCTGAAAAGAATCCTCAAATTAATGAACTAACAGGGGGAACTCGAACCCAAATACCCCAAAACACCCCATATAAAGGAATCAAAAGCACTTTCTATCTAAAAATTTGCACTTAGCACTGTAAGAAAAAAAAACTGGTAGATGAAGGATTTGACTTTACCTGCCAGTTCAATTTTTATTAGTTTACTTTAATGGGGGATACTTTTTCAGTGCCCTCGAAATTTTATCCGGTATTTTTTTGTTTATGCATTAATCTGGAAATTTCTTTAACTTAATCTTTTGGTTTTCCTAAATTTATACTAAGACCGACTGACATGTTAAATCCGGTTCCGTAGATTGGAATAGATTGCTTATTAACTTTTGGAGCTATGAAATCGGAAGCAATATATAAATTTATCCACTTTGGTGAAAGATTGAGAGCTAAACCAAAACGATTTGCATCTTTTCGCAGAAATTCACATGTGCCCGAAATTGCAATCCATGACAAGGGTTTGAGAGTTATTGCACCGACCAATTCATTTACGCTGTATGATTTTGCTGTATAATTTTGAAAAAGTAATCCCACCGTAATATCTTGATTTTTATTGCCAAAAATATTATATTCTGCTGAAATATTAGTATTACTGGGGATGCTTTCTGAAATATTACTGCTGACTGACGTGTCTTTAAATTTCACAAGATTTGACATGCTATTTATTAAAGAATCAAGTTGACTTTGCACATTTAAATTAGCAATATCAATATTTGAAAATCCACTAAAAGAAACAGCGCTTGTAGCTTCGCCCTTTTTTATTAAAGACTTATTCCAACTAATTGAACCTAAATCGTTTATTGATGCTGCAAGTGTCAATTTATCGATGGGTTTGTAAGTTACGCCAAGATCAAACGCAAATCCAAATCCTGAAGTTTTTAATTTCGATGGATCAACTTTAAATTGGCTTAAATCATAGTAATTGTTTGCATCTTTTCCGAATGAAATAAGATCAGACATCATAAGTGACTCTCCAACTGTATTTATTTGGTATTGATCCTGAGCAAGTGAGATATCGAACTTGCTATAATTTATACTTTCTGAAAATTGACCAAGGAGCATCTTTACAGTGGCTCCAACTCTAATCTGTGAATTTATATCTCTTGAGTATCCAACCCCGACTTGAGTAAAACCAGTTAGATTAAATCCTAAATTTTTGAGGTCATACGTATTATTGGTACTATTTACCATACCAAGTTTCATAAATCGGAAGAGATCAAGCGGAAGATTCATATTGAGATTTTCTTTCATCGAAACATTGAGTGAGATGAAGCTTTTATCCTTTAAATAGATACCGCAGGAGAGTAAATTCAAATTTAATGATTGCCTGATAGAGTTAACCGGATTTAAAGCATCTAAAAGTGTTAGACCCGGATCAACTGTCAAATCAGCCGGTTTCTGATGAAGGAAAGTATAAAGTTCAGTTTTATACGGATAAGTAAAATTTGACAGACCAACATTAGATGAAAACCCCAAGTCTATACCACCAAGAACGGGTAGTGCGAAATAACCGTATTCAGGAGCAAAAGAAGCATTATACGTATTTCTCAGACTCCATTTATCCATAAAATACATAGAATGTACGGTTTGAGAAGAAATGCTTATAATTGAAACTATTAGAATAGTTACGGAAATTATTGTCCTTTTCATAAATTGATTTTTTTAGTAATAATAAAATATAAGTATTTATTTCGTTGATGAAGGATTAATAGTAATTCCCTTTGGTATTCTCACTCTCAATTCTAATGTTATGTATTGATTTGAATTTAAAGCAAGACCGGCTACCGTACTATTGCTCTTTGCCGAGATTTTTAATTTCAAAGCATCTAATAATTGAAGCGCACCGGTTGACGATTCACTTAAAGAAATAGTGATTTTACTTGTCTGAGCAGTTCCATCGGCATTACCCGATTTTATTTTATCAGGAGACGAAATTGTGACACCACTAATTACACCTTTTGAGCTGTTTAAAGCAGTTGCTTCTAATGAAAGTTCAAGTGGTATTGAATTCTCAACAATAGCTATTATATCAACCTGATGTGCATATTTTAAAATATCTGCAAGTGATTTTTGTAAATCTGCAATAGTGTCTATGTATTGTATTACGAAGTCTTTACCAAAACTAAGTGGGACACTAACGGAATATTTCAAATTCAGCATATTATTAGATGAAGATAAATCAATTGTTTGTTTGTCTCCGGTAATGGTTGGCACAGCTGAAATTAGAATTTGATCCGGTATCGATTTTAATAAATTAGGCAACGGAACATTAATTGTATCAAAACCGGCAGAAAATCCTTTACATGAGTTAGAAATCCAATATCTACTCCAGGTCGTTTGTCCTAAAACACTTGCAGGGGCAATATTAATTTTATTGGTGTTTATTATACCGGCTGTTTGCACAATTCCACCCTTTTTAGGAGTTAAAGTTAAATCTAAATTAACCGGAATTCCCATTGTATTCCCTATTTCAAGTGTCATGACCGGATTAACAATATCCAACACACTAGCTCCGCTTGATAAGAAACTTGGTAAATTTATCGGTATATTTTGTGATATAGGTTGAATAGTTGTTGAAATTTTTCCTGTAATTTGTGCAATTGACATACTTCCAATTGTAACAATAGGGCTTATAATAACAGTCGATAGGTCGTTTGAATTTAGATTTGCACCTTTTATGTATACACTCCCTGTCATTGTTACCGGTTGATGCAGGTTGAAAACTCCGTTAACAAGAGCGATGCCATTTACACCAAAGTCAATATTTTGTATTGTAAGTGCCTTCGTAAATCCATTTACAACTTTAAATCCTCCGTTTAATATAAGCCGATTCTGTGCATCAACATCTCCGGCTTTGAATTTTAAAAATGATGGGAATTGTATGGTATAATCTCTAAAAAAGAGGGAATCAATTGCTGTTGGAATACCGTTTATACCAATATTAAATGTCAGAGCTGAAGGTGTTCTAAGTGTAAAAGAATAAATGGTTTTAACATCATTGGAAACAAATTGATTAATATCAACATTTGTACTCTGATCGGGTACATCAATAGAAATACTATTGGTTACGACATTAGTATTACTAATAGTCAGGCCACTGATAGTTCCAACTACATTTATGGTTTTACCGGTCATACTGTTTATAGCATTAACCTTAATGGCTTGACTTGCCACATTAAGCCCGACAATGCTATAGGATAAATTATCGCTTAGTGTTATTGAACTTGAGCCGGTAGGAACTGATTGGTTAATAGTCATTCCCGAAATTCCTATATTTTTAATACCAAATAATTGATTATAGGGAATTGTCAGAATATTTTTTGGAAGTTTAGAAATGTTATCCAGACTCAAATCAAGTTTTATTGAAGGATCTCCTTCAAATGGTTTAAAAATAAACTTCTGAGGAAGTTGGATGATACAATTACCTGCTTTAAAAGTAAAAGGAGTAATCCCCGGATCGGCTATATTTAATTGTAGATTAGCGCCATTATCGAAAGTCAATGAATTAACACTTGAAATTTCCGGCGGTATTGGAATCACTTGATTTATTGGATTTGAACCCCCCGGAACCGTAACCAAAAAATCATTGGTCAAAATATCCATATCATCTATAGAAGGTGCTGAGGTTAATGTTATAATTATTCGAGGTGTTGCATTTATTAAAGCCGGATTTGATGTCGTACCGATAAAACTATAATCAATACTGTATGGAATATCTTTCGAATAAATTAATGATCCAAGCGATTGATTCCAAGCACTCATATCTAATTTATCAATTTTGAATGTGGCGGTATATACTCCTTGAGTAGCTGATTGAACGGCTTTTTCAATAATAAAAGAACTTCCAACAATCTTAGTCCCTGATCCGACATTAGATGACAATACATATTCTGGAGGGAAGTCGATTTTAAAATTAATCGTGTCATTTTGTGTAGTAAAACCCAGATCATTAATGTCGGTTTTATTAATACTCAATGTTACAGTATTGTTCTTTAAAAAAATAGTATTAATCTTTTTTAGTTCCGTAGGATAATTAAAAACTAAACTTTGAGAAATTGTTTCCTGATCATGATATTTTATTAAGCCGGTACTAAAATCTGATAATTGAGAACGGGACTTATTCGATCCGTTCACTTTAAATTGTTTTTTTACCTGTGAAGGACTTGAAAGATCTATTACTTTATTAAAAGTTGAGTAGATAGGAGCTATCGTAAATGCACTAAAATCAATTGTCGGAAAAGGTAAATTGGATGATATATTTACCGGACTAATTTGAAAAGCAGGAATTTGAACAGTAGCAAAATTTGTACTAATAGGTGTAATTGAAATAGGAGCAATCGAAAAACTGACTGGACTTAAAGTAGGTACATTGACTGCAGTTGAATCTTTGAGTTGTAACAAATATGCTCCACTCTGAGATTTCTTTAGAATATCAGTACTTTGGCCATCCAAAAGCGATCCCAACAGTATTTTTTTTGTTTTCCCTATAGGAAAAGTTAAGGAATCACCGCCTACTGTGATTTCCGTATTTACACTCTTCAAATCGTATTCGTTTGATGTACAATTTGATAATGTGAATGCTAAAACTAATAAGAGAATTTGGAATATTCTCATTTTTTTGATTGAAATCATGTTTGTAAGTTTTTTGATAGTTTAAGTACTAATAAAATCAATTAAACAGTTATTTTTGAAAAAAGTTTATTTGTTGTTGAACGTATTGATAATATTTTAAGAAAAAAATACAAGTGCTATAATAGCAAGTAGCATTAAATTTTAAAAAAATAAAAAATACTCAGTAATTTTAATACATATGCTATAAATAAGAAAGTATTCATTTTCAAAAAAAATAAATGCTATAACATTGGTAGTACTTGTTAATAAAAAAAAAGTTTATTTCAAATGAAAAGTGTCTTAGCCTTTCGTTAAAATAAGGAACAAAGATAGGGGATGGATTTGTTTAATAAATATAAATGTAGTTAAATGCAAAAGAAAAAAGGATTAATTATGATAGATTAACATATTGTCCTGTGAAAACACCTTGATTTCTAATTAAATATGTATTATTATTCAAATTTATCCGTAATGCTTCCGTAGCGATGATATTCAAATGCAATACTTTGTTCTTTCAAATAATGAAGCAGTTCTATGCGACCTTCAACAATTGGTTTTGCAGTGGCTATGTATTTTCCTGATGCTGCTGCTTTTTTAAAGAATTCTTCTTGTAACAAATCACTACAGGTACGAATTCGTTCGTATTTTTCCATTTCATTAATGAACACCGAGTCAGTTTGTTCAAGGATTGTAAAATCTTTTCCAATACATTTTTTTATGATTTCCAACTTGCTGTCATTCTTGCCAATACTTATTATTAATCCTGTTTTAAGAATTTTAGCAGCAGCTATAACCATGAATACATCACACAATTTATCACTTGATTGCACACGGAAACCCATTCTTTTCAATGGTAAGTAGCGGAACGTATTTCGTTCGCCCACTATGTTATTGATGTCGAGTTCTTGTGAAAACTCCTTTTCCATATTAGCTCTATAACTTTCAACGGCTGTCAGGAATCGAACATTATCTGATGAATCCAACGCTTCTGAATAGGATTTAAAAGCTTCATCTTCTTTTATTTTTACCTGAGTCAATGGATTTTCGGTAATATCAACAAAACAAGAAACATAATTAACCCCGCCTGCTTTTATTCCACCACCGAAAGCCGAACGTTTCATGCCACCAAATGGTTGCCGATTAACAATAGCACCGGTTATTCCGCGGTTAATATAAAGGTTTCCTGCTTCAATACCGTTTTTCCAACGAAGTTGTTCAACTTCATCCAGACTTTGCAAACCTGAAGTCAAGCCAAACTCAGTCGAATTCATTAATTTAATCCCATGATCCAGGTTATCAATGCAAACCACTCCCAGCAATGGGGCAAATAATTCGTTTTTGAAAGTGAAACTTCCTGATTTTACTCCCCATTTTACACAAGGTTTTAATAGGTACCTTTTTTCATCTGCAAATTCCGGTTTTACAAGCCACCATTCTCCTTCTTCCAGATTTTCAATGGCATGCAGTAATTTATCATTTTCATTCGTTATCATTGGTCCGACGATATTTCCGCCTGACCAAACGCTACCGGTTTGAAGACTGGTTACTGCATCAGTGAGTTTAGTTTTAAAATCGGGGTCGTTGTAAACTTCTTTTTCGAGCAAAAGCAATGAACAAGCCGAACATTTCTGACCTGCATTGCTGAATGCCGAAGTAACAATGTTTTGAATGGCATGATCGCGGTCACCGCTTGCAGTGAGAATAATTGCATTCTTACCACCGGTTTCAGCCGAAAGCGGACAGGTCGGGTTATTTTCCAATAAACGGAAAGCAGTATCGGTTCCACCGGTCAGAATAATATGTTTGATTGAAGGATGAGAAGTTAAGAAATTCAACGGTTCACGACCATCGGTGCAGACTACCTGCAAGGCATCTTTTGGAACGCCGGCATCCCAGAAACTCTTTGCAAATTCCCATGCTACAGGTAATGCCACAGTCGCCGGTTTCAAAATCACCGTATTCCCTCCTGAAAGTGCAGCGGACACACCACCAACCGGAATTGCCATCGGAAAATTCCAGGGCGAAATTACCAGCACAATCCCTTTAGGAGTACAGGCGATTGTTTTAAGGTTGGCAAATGGTTTCATGGAAATCGGGTAGAAACGACAGAAATCAATTGCTTCCGAAATTTCCACATCTCCCTCGCCAAAGGTTTTTCCGGTTATGGCTGACATACAACCAATCAGGTTTCCGCGGTTATTGCTTAAATTTAAAGCCACTTTATGAAAAATTCGATTGCGTTCGTCCAATGATGTTTTTCGCCAGTTCGAAGCATCCTTTTCGGCTATTCTTATTATTTCATTTACCTGATCCATGTTAGATAAACCGGCTTCGCATACACAGATTTCTCCGGTCTGGCTACGATCGAAATAAACCTGTTTTTTTGTAGTAGTAAGTTCTATATCACCAATTTGGACCGGAATTTGATAAGGTTCGTCTTTGGCTGATTTTTTCCATTGAGCACGTATTTTGTCAGCCCACTCGCGGTTTGGCTTCAGGTCGAAATTCGTATCGGGTTCGTTGTGGAAACTATCGACTACCGACTCCAGACTACCGACTACCGACTTCGAGTTTCTATCCTGTGTCCGGTACGATTTTGCTTCTATCTTGTCTTTCAACTCAAAAGCTTCAATAAATTGTGTTTTCAGGAACATCCATTGGTTGCTGTCGTATTTCAAATTGAAAGAATAACTCAAAAAATTATCTTTACCGGTATTTTCATCCAACCTGCGCACCAAATAAGAAACAGCATTCAGGAAATGTTCGTTTTTAACTACCGGTGTGTACAATATGATTTGTTTGTCCAGACTGCGCATGACACGTGGTAAGTGATTTGCCATACCTTCCAGCATTTCAAAAGTCACTTGTTCTTCAACTCCGTTTTTTTTGCTCAATAAATAAGCATAACCGATACTGAAAAAATTGTGTGATGCAACGCCTATTTGTAAGACTTTTGCATTTTCGGGTTTGAGTGCGCGGTCTAATATATGCAGGAAGTTAGCGTCAACTTCCACTTTGCTGTGAAGTACCGGATTTTCCCAACCTTTCAGCGACGAGATAATGGTTTCCATTTGCAGGTTTGCTCCTTTTACCAGACGCATTTTGAGTGGAGCACCACCGCCGGCAACACGTTTCTTTGCAAATTCGAGCAGTTCAGTCTGAAAATTCCATGCATCGGGCAAATAAGCCTGAATAACGATTCCGGCTGAATAATTTTTAAATTCGGGAAGACTCAGCACAGTTTTGAAAACGTCCAGCGTCAATTCTGCATCCTTGTATTCTTCCATGTCGAGATTGACAAATTTAGAAGTGCTAATTCCGTTATCGTCTATAAATGGATAATCGATGGCCTGTTTATAAATGCGTGCCAATCGTTCGCAAAGATCCGTTTTGTTTTTTGCGTAATTGAGCGGATTTATTTGTGCGTAGATGCCTGATATTTTGATTGAAATATAATTTATTTGAGGATCTTTCAGTGCTTCAAGATAATGTTCGTAACGATGATTTGCTTCACCGTCTCCCAACACCACTTCACCCAATAAATTTACATTCTGACCAATATGTTGCTTGCGGCGTTCGCTTAAATGATGATTTAAAAAGGATGGTTTTTCGTTGATTATCACTTTAGAGGTATCTGAACGAAGTCGTTGTTTGAAAATCGGAACTGAAATAAAATCGAACCAATATCCAAAAGTGGTAAATAATTTTATAAGGAAAGCATCGGATGAACTGAAGAATTCCGGTATGCCGTATTGATCAATAAGCAATTTCATACGCCGGGCCAGTTTTTTGTTGTCGTGTATTTGCGACGATTCATCCAACATTTTGGAAAGCAATGTTTTGTCGTTGGGGTTTTGAATTAGGATGGCATATTTTTTTTGCTCTTTCAGTTCATCACTCGTAATTTCTTTTTCAGATTTTTCCAAAAAGTCTTTTGCCCAATCAAGGACTTCTAAAGTGCTTATTCTTTCCATATATATTTTTATTAGATTTAAAACAGTGCGAAAATAGAAAAAAATATGCAATTTCTTCAAATATAAAGAAAAAAAGTGATAGTTAATTGACTATATTATGAACTTGTTTTTATTAATGTGTTTTATGGTTTAATTTGTTATTAAATCCCCCTTTTTTCTATCAGTTTTTTTTGAATTTTTCGTGTTAATTTGAAATTTCTTCCATTTATTAACTAATACCGATTGCACAAATAATATAGTCCAATTTCGACTCCCGTCAAGTCGGGACAAGTTCGTCTTATTGTATTATTTATTTGTATGCATCGCCATTAACAACAGTAAACGTATAAAACAGTTTGGACTGTTTTATATGTACAATTGGTATAAGTCGATAAATTTGATTGCCGAAATATCGGCACAAATTGAGCGGTATGCCATCAGAATGGAGCAAGAAGATGGACTGTTGTTGCGTAAAATCAACCGAATAAAAACCATTCAGGGTTCGTTGGCTATAGAAGGCAACACACTTTCCGAAAGTATGATTACCGGGATTCTTGGAGGGAAACTGTTCAATTTTGCAAAATACATTTTTATCTTCAACTTATTTTTTGTTACTTTGTTTGATTTTTGTTACCTTAAAATTTTAGACTTATGGACAAAAAACTAAAACGCTCGAAAAATCAGATTGTAGGCGGAGTTTGTGCAGGAATTGCCGATTATTTTGGCTGGGATTATACTTTGGTAAGAACCATTTATGCCTTATTATCAATTTTTTCAGGAGCTTTTCCGGGCTTGACTCTGTATATAATTCTTTGGATAGTTATGCCACTTGAACAAGACTAAGAGTTTAAATGTTCAATATTTAAAAACTGTTCACTGATAACTGTTCACTGATAATTGATAAAGTGCCTTTTAAACTCATTTCTCCATATCGTCCCACCGGCGATCAACCTGAAGCTATCAAACAATTGGTGGAAGGATTGAACTCGAACACTAATTTCCAAACTTTACTTGGAGTAACCGGTTCGGGCAAAACTTTCACTATAGCCAATGTGGTGGAACAGGTTCAGCGTCCTACTTTAGTATTGAGTCATAACAAAACACTGGCAGCTCAATTATATTGTGAATTCAAAGCATTTTTTCCCGAAAATGCAGTTGAATATTTCGTTTCGTATTACGATTATTACCAACCGGAAGCCTATCTGCCTGTAAAAGATATTTATATCGAAAAGGATTTATCCATCAATCAGGAAATTGAAAAACTCCGGCTTGCAACAACTTCATCGTTGTTGTCGGGTAGGAGGGATGTGTTGGTTGTTTCATCGGTTTCTTGTTTGTACGGAATTGGTAATCCCGACGATTTCACGAGCAATTTAATTGAAATTTATCAGGGTCAGAAGTTAGTTCGGAATGCTTTTTTACGAACTTTAGTCGATAGTTTGTACACTCGAAATGAAATTGAACTGAACCGTGGTAATTTCCGTGTTAAAGGCGATACAGTCGATATTTTTCTGGCATATTCAGATTTTGTGCTTCGCGTCGTGTTTTGGGGTGACGAAATTGAAGAAATTCAAACAGTTGATCCGATAAATTTTCATGTGCTGAATACTTTTGATGCCTATAAAATTTATCCCGCCAGTATATTTGTAACTACCAAAGAGCGCATTGCCCAAGCCATTCAGTATATAGAAATAGATTTAGCGAAACAGGTTGATTATTTTCGTTCTATTGGCAAACCTTATGAAGCCAAGCGCATTTACGAACGGGTAAATTACGATTTGGAAATGATTAAGGAATTAGGTTATTGTTCCGGCATTGAGAATTATTCCCGCTATTTCGATGGTCGTACACCCGGAAGCCGTCCATTTTGTTTACTCGACTATTTTCCCAAAGATTTTTTGATGGTTATTGACGAAAGTCACGTCACTCTTTCACAAATTCATGCCATGTTTGGTGGTGATGCTGCTCGTAAGTTAAACCTTGTGGATTACGGATTCCGATTGCCTTCAGCAAAAGATAACCGCCCTTTACGATTCGAAGAATTTGAAGCTCTTGCACCACAAACCATTTATGTAAGTGCCACTCCTGCTGATTATGAACTAATGAAGAGCGAAGGCATCGTGGTCGATCAACTTATTCGTCCTACAGGTTTGCTCGATCCGATTATTGATGTGCGACCCAGTTTAAATCAGATTGACGATTTATTGGAAGAAATTGCAGTTCGCACAGAAAAAAATGAGCGAACATTGGTGACAACTCTCACCAAACGAATGGCGGAGGAATTGACTGATTATTTGGGGAAAATGGGCGTTCGTTGTAATTATATTCATTCGGATGTGGATACGTTGGATCGGGTAATCATCATGGAAGATTTACGTCGTGGTGTGTACGATGTATTGGTGGGTGTGAATCTTTTGCGTGAAGGGTTGGATTTACCGGAAGTTTCGCTGGTTGCCATTCTTGATGCTGACAAAGAAGGCTTTTTGCGCTCTCATAGGTCATTGACACAAACTGCAGGTCGTGCAGCACGAAATCTGAACGGAAGAGTGATTATGTATGCCGACAGAATTACAGACAGTATGGCGAAAACCATTTCGGAAACAAATAGAAGGCGAGAAAAACAATTGGCTTATAATGAATTACACGGCATTACGCCAACTGCCATAATTAAAGGTGAACGGAATTCTTTCAGCAAAGCAGAACCGTATGCTTACATTGAACCGGACAGTTCACAGGCAATTGCAGCCGACCCTGTAGTTCAATACATGACGCGACCGGCATTGGAAAAGGCGATTGCCAAAACCAAAAAAGCCATGCAGGATGCAGCTAAAAAACTTGAATTTTTGGAAGCGGCTCAGCTTCGCGACGAATTAATAAAATTGGAAGACTTGTTGAAAACGAAGTGATGAAAGACAAAAGATAAAAGACGAAAGATAAAAGATAAAAGATAAAAGACGAAAGATAAAAGATTAATGCACTAATCGTTAATCACTTCCTCGTCCAAGTCTGATAAATTAAACCCGCGCCAGCAGAGGGAATGGTTTGAGGTTGCAAATTGAAACCTCAAAGAAAGGTGGCCGGCGTTATTTACCCTATGCTTTTTACCGAACAAGGGCATAATGCACCACTCCAAATGTCATCTCTCACCTCTCGGAAAGGCATCTCGCACCACTCCGAATGACGTAATACACCACTCCGAATGACGTAATACACCAGTCCGAATGATATAATTCACCACTCCAAACGACATAATGCACCAGTCCGAATGATATAATGCAGCACTCCGAATGACAGATTGCACCAGTCCGAATGACGTAATGTACTACTCCGAATGACAAATTGCAGCACTCCGAATGACGTAATGCACCACTCCAAATGACAGATTGCACCTGTCCGAATAACAAATTTATTTATTGTTTGTGAATACAAATAGCCATAAATTGAGGAAATACGGCACTGTTAGAAAATATTTGCCAAGAAATTGCATATAGATAAAAAAATATATTAATAATTTCCAGAAAAATGCTTGCATAATACAATCAGGTTAACTACTTTTGAAGGTTATTAAATGGTGAAAGATATTGATGAGTTGGGTATTTTGATTTTTCCTTAGAAACTTTCTATTTATAAATCTAAATATTAATTCCATGACAGCAAAAGAAGAATCAAAACTGAAAATGTATTTGACATTGCGGGTTTATTTGATGTCAAATCCGGCTATTACAGCCACAATTCCTAATTTCTCCGAGTTCTTAGCCGCATTAGATGCTGCTATTCTGCAAATTCAGACCAACAGCGAACAACACCAGTACAACACCAAAGGGGTGACGGGTAACAAAAAGCAGTTGAAAGAATCATTAATCATTATCACGGCGGATGCCTCGCGCAAAATACAGGCTTATGCTAAGTATGTAAACGACACGGTGCTATTGACCGAAACTAAATTGAACGATAGTTTCCTGAAAGAACTTACCGACCTCAAATTGCTCGATAGTTCGAATGGGCTTTACAGCAGAATTGACGCGCACATAGCCGATCTGACGACTTACGGGCTTACCATAGCCACCCAGACTGCTTACCGGACTGCCATCACGGCTTTCGGTGCTGCCATTCCGCAACCCCGCCAAAGCCAGTTAGAGAAAAAAGAAAATACCCTGCTGGAAAACCAGGGCTTTGAAGCAGGCGATGCAGCGGTTGAAAACATCGATATGGTAGTGGAAATTGTACGCCTCACCGAACCTACTTTCTATGCCGGCTACAAAAATGCGCGCAGAATTGTGGAACAAGGAACCGGCACGTTGCAAGTGCAGGGATTAATTACCGATGCTGCCACCGGACAACCGATAGTAGATGCTACCCTCGTATTCAGACTAAGCGGACAAACCGAAATAGCCATTGAAAAACAAACGGCTGCCAAAGGCGGCTTTATGATTAAATCCCTTCCCGAAGGCATCTACGATGTTACGGTAAGTAAAACAGGCTATAAGACCCAAACGGTCACCGTAAATGTTACACCGGATCAGTTGTGCAATGTGGAAGTGGGGCTGGAAAAGAATTAATGCCTTAAACAAGAATGCAGGGACAGGTAATTTTACTTGTCCCTGAAATTTTTAAAATAAAGCATAAATCGGTTATGCCATCCTATACTCGTCCAAGTCTGTTGAAAATTTGTAGTTGGTGGGTAGTTCTAAGCGAAGCAGAGACTTGGACCTGCCTGCCGCAGGCAAGCTCACAATTTAGAAGTTTATCAACTTCTGTTGTCAGTCAATAGACTGACTTATTTTCAGTCCAAGTTACACTTCGTTAAACTTGAACTAATCAGGAGAAAGAGAGAATTAATGGATAGATTTTTCACCTATATTTTCTAATACAAAACCTTCAAAATAAGAATGAATATGAAAAAATCAATGATTGTAATGCTGGTTTGTCTAATGACAAACATTCTGAGCAGCCAGACTTTGGTAAAATTAAAATTACCCAATAACTGCAATGCCGTTCCACAAGCGGTTGATAATGTTTTAGCGGATAAAAGTTCGAACCTTGAACTTTATCCAAATCCCAATTCAGGGAATTTCACCCTGATTATTTCATTCAATGATATTATTGACAAAGCCATTATAAACATTTACGACACAAAAGGCAAATCAGTTTATTTCGAGATTGTATTTTCTGATTCCAACAAATTGGTGAAGCAACTCCATATCGGCGGATTGCTTGCCGGAACCTATATCTTTGAAGTTAAGAATAAGCAGCAAGTTTCAACGACCAAGTTAGTCATCAATAAATAACCAGAGCCATGAAAAAAATTACAATAATCCTATTCGTCCTACTCTTGGGTTTTTTGGTAAAAGCACAAGTTATTAATGTGTGCGGTACTGATTCTGTCAGACTTACAGTTGACAATTACGTGAATGGAACTATTGAATGGCAAGAATCCATTGATACACTTTCGTGGGCAAATATTCCAGAAGTAAGCGGTATCATTTATCGGTTTTTACCTACTCAAACCAAATACTATCGGGCAGTAGTGAAAACAAGTGACTGCCAACCTTTATATTCTGCAATATCGTTGGTACAACTTATCCCAATTGCTAATGCCGGAACAGACAGAACAATAGGTACTACATCCATGTCATTACTCGCTAATTACATTCCCGGAGCTGTTGGCGAATGGACAATTTTGTCAGGAAGTGGAGGAGTTTTAGATAACAATTCCAATCCAAAGGCATTACTAACCGGAATAAATAATGAAACCTATAAACTTAAATGGACTTTGACTAATGCGTGTGGACAAAGTTCGGATACAGTACAAATCTCATTCAATCAATTGGATGCAAAAACCAATTTTATTGTCGTTGACAATACCGATTCTATTTTTAGTGACAACACTCAGATAGCTAATGGAGTTTATAGGATTAAATTCAGCGACCCTAATATTTCTCCGGTCGATTCGGTTATACTTATTGGTATGCGTCAGGATATAAGTTTCCTCAGAAAAGTAGATTCATTTACTTTGCAGGATTCGGTTTATACATTTATTACAGAACAAGGAACATTTCAGGATTTATTTAAATCGGGGGTAATAAATATCGGCGATGCTGTTAATCAGTCCATGTCTTCTACTTCTTCACTATCTAAGATAAAAAGTGCTAAAACTTTCCCAACCCGAAAGACTTTGGAGGAGTATAAAAACAGTAAAGACATTCAATTACTATATGTATCACAGGACAGCGCTAATGGTTTGCAAAAGGTAAAAAGTGCTAGCAGTGGTACAGATGAAACTGCATTTACATTAAAAATTGATGACCAAACTTTATTGAAGAATGATGACGAATCATTTACTTTCTCCATTAAAGATGCTTATATTAAAGTAACTCCAAGATTTTTGCTTGACTTTAAATTTGAGTGGTTTGCCAAATTGACTGATTTGCGCATTGGCGTTGATAACGCTGAATTTGAATTTAATATGGCAACTGAAATGGTATGTTCAAAAGCTTTAAGTTGTAGCCCCAAAAAGTCGCTTAATGTTATTAATCATCATATATATTTTACAGTTGGTCTAATTCCAGTTGACGTTTTGGTAGCGTTTAATATAAATGCTACCAGTGATTTCTATTTTGGAGGGGCAATCAAGTATGAACAAACCAAAAATATTAAACAGAATTTAACTGCAATAGCAGAAGGAGATAGACAGAATAATTACAATTTAAATCTTAATACACCTTCACCAATAATCACAAATAAAGAGAATTTTAGCACAAAAGCTGAGATAAATGCAGAAGTAAAAATTGGTCCTAAAATTTCGTTTCTGGTTTATGGTATTGCTGGTCCATATTTAGAAATTAAAGCAAAGTTAAATGCATCGGCATGTATAAATAACAACCTGAACTGGGACGTAAATGCTGGAGTCGGATTTGAAGGTAATTTGGGTGCAAGTGGGGATATAATAATAAAAAAATCATGGTATAATCCTGAAATGAGTCTGAAACTATTTGATATCAATTATCCTCTATTTAGCAACGCTTTTAGCAAATCCATCAAATTGCCTTATAAACTTGAACTTCTATCTGGAAACTTTCAAAGTGGAACGTCTGGAACTGCACTCTCAAAACCGATATCATTAAAAGTAGTTAGCGATTGGGGCTTTGGAGTTCCATTTGTTCCCGTCCGACTTGCATTAGAAGCTGGCAATGGCTCGGTGCCTCAAAATGTGCTTTATACCGATGTACTTGGAAATGTAAGCTTCAACTGGACATTAGGTTCGAATCCTCAAAATAAACTAAAAGTAAGCGTATTGGATTGTGACGATAACGATATTGAAAACTCACCCATGTATGTTTATGCCAATGCAGCATCGCAATCAACCGATTGTACTAACAGTAGTTTGAGTATCGATATGAAAACTGCAAACGGATATATGTCGCCATCGGTAACCGGTGGTACTGCACCTTACACTTTTTCAACCAATGGAACAGATTATAGCGCTACAAAACCGCAGTTTAATATACTTATTCCGTTAAAACAAACCCTATTTGTAAAAGATAAAAATCTATGTATACGTTCTAAGACTTTTGAAATTAAAGTTGTTGATGCCTGTGCTTCCTCAACTCTTTCGATGGATGTTTTGGTACAACCCGACATATTGTCCATTACTGGCAAAGGAGGCAAAACACCTTATCTTTTTGCGGTAGACAATACTTCAAGTTTTACTGCCACCAGCACCTATTACAAACTTTCGGCAGGGAAACATACGGTTTATATAAAGGATGCCAATGGATGTATGGTTTCACACGATGTAGTAATTGACAATGTTGCCACCATGGCCTCTATCAGAGCTTCGTATCCGGCAGATGGAGCAACTTCCATTCCACTTTCACCCAATACATTTCAATGGACGGCAGCTACTTATGCCGCCAACCAGCTTTACGACCTGTATCTGAAAAAAGGAACGGATGCCTATAGTTTGATAGCTTCCAATTTAAGCAGCACATCGTATGCTTACAGTACTGCTTTAGTAGCCAGCACCACTTACACCTGGAAAGTAGCCGTAAAAACCGGCAGCACAGTGATTGATTACAGCGAATTTACTTTTACTACTGCCAGCGGTGTAGCTACTGCGCCTACTGTACCCGTTCTGCTGCAACCCGGTAATGGCGGAACTGCTTATTCGCCCGTAACTCTTAAATGGACAGCACAAGCGGGTGACTTTAAGTACGACCTTTATCTCGATGCCAACAACGCATCTACATTGGTGGCTCTTAATCTCACAAATTCTGAATATGCCATTAATAACCTTGTAAGTGGTAAAACCTATTACTGGAAAGTAAAAATAAAATCCTCCATAAACGGAGCAACTGCCACGAGTGCAGTTTGGAGTTTTACAATAAATAATAGTGGTACTGTTACCGATATAGATGGCAATGTATATCATACTATACAAATAGGTACACAGACATGGATGGTAGAAAACCTGAAAACAACCCACTACCGCAATGGCGATGCAATAGGAACAACGACTCCTGCAACGAAAGACATTAGTAGCGAAAGTGCACCCAAATACCAATGGGCGTATAACGGAGATGAGAAATTGGCTGCCAAATATGGCAGACTTTACACAGGGTACGCTGCAACCGATAGTCGCAATATAGCTCCAGTAGGATGGCATGTGCCTACCGCTGGTGAGTGGTCAACACTCCAATACTATTTGATTGCAAATGGATACAATTACGATGGCACAACTACCGATAACAAAATAGCCAAATCATTAGCTGCTACTACCGACTGGTATTCCTATACAGGCACCGGGGCTATCGGCAATGGTTTAACAAAAAATAACACTTCTGGTTTTACAGCTCTGCCGGGTGGTTCCCGCGACGGCTATGGTGGGGTGTTCTGGGGCATTGGGAGCTACGGTAACTGGTGGAGTTCTACCGATGGCACAGCCGCCGACGCCTTGGGCACGCACTTGTTTTACGATGACTATTTTCTCTACTGGTACAAAGAGTCGAAGAGTACTGGTTATTCTGTCCGTTGCGTTAAGGATGAAGCTAATACATCAGACATCCAAACAGTTAATATTCCTGCCGGCACCTTTACCATGGGTAGTCCTACCACCGAAGTAAATCACTACAGTGATGAAACTCAACACACGGTAACGCTGACTGCCTTTCGAATTAGCAAGTACGAAATAACCAATGCGCAGTATGCCGACTTCCTCAATGCAAAAGGCATCGGCAGTAATGGACTTTATGCAGAAACGTTGATTTATGCCAGCTCAGGTAGTAACGACTTTGGCTTGCACTACAGCAGTTCGCAATGGATACCTGTAACAGGATATGAAAGCAATCCGGTAATCAATGTAACCTGGTATGGCGCCACCGAGTATGCCACTTACGTGGGTGGCACTTTGCCAACCGAAGCGCAGTGGGAATATGCCTGCCGTGCAGGCACTACCACACCCTTTAATACCGGTAGTTGTTTAACCAACACGCAAGCCAATTACTTGTGGTCACATCCATACAGCACTTGCACCAACACTGTTACCACGCCTCTAAGTAAAACCCAACCGGTGGGTACGTATGCGCCTAATGGGTATGGACTTTACGATATGCATGGCAATGTATGGCAATGGTGCTCCGACTGGTACGGCACGTATCCTACTACCGCCCAAAACAACCCTACAGGACCTGCAACTGGCCCGGGCCGCGTGGGTCGTGGTAGCTGTTGGTCCAACTTCGCTCAGGATTGCCGCTCTGCTCATCGCGGTTACGGCTACCCGAACGATGACTACTACGGTGCAGGGTTTCGGGTGGTGTTTGTCCCTTAGTTCACTGTTCGAGGGCTTTCTCCTGCTGGCGTAGCGTGAGTTAGCAATATATAAACGGAACAACCCCGAAAATCCAAAAAAAGAATAGGGAGCGGAAGCCGAAAAACAGAAGAAATACAACTAAATAACATTCAAATACTACACATTATGGAAAAGAAAAATTTATTCTCTCATTTAATTATTACCGCTCTGTTTTTAATGCTATTTGTAACATTAAAAACGTATGCGTTAGATTACACCATTACCTTTAGCGGTACAGGAGCAAGCACAACGGTAGAGAGCGTAATTGTTCAAAATCTCACCAAAGGCACTACGGTAACAGTGCCTACAGGAAACTCTTTAAAATTATCAGATGCACCAAATGCTGTTGAACAGCTGAATGCAGATGATGATTTTATACGTATTTATCCCAATCTTATAGAAGGAAAATCCACTGTATCCTTTTTTGCAAAACAAGCAGGTAGCACCCAACTCAATGCCTTTAGCATAGACGGCAGAAAGATAGCCGGAATAACTGAAAAAGTACAAACAGGAGTAAATTCGTTTCAACTTTCGTTACCAAACGGTTCTTTTGCCATTCAGGTAGTAGGAAACGGATATACATACACAGCCAAAATGATAAATCAAACAGGCAAGCAGAGTAAACCGGAAATAGCTTATATTGGTACTGTAAAACCGGCATCTTCCGCTCCTCAAAAAAGCAAAAGTACCGCTCTAAGTACAATTACAATGACTTATGCCACCGGTGACCAATTGCTATACAAAGCGGTTTCAGGGCCATTTAGTACCGTTGTTACCGATGTGCCAACAGCCAGCAAAACAACTAATTTTGACTTTGTAGCCTGCGCCGATGCCGATGGGAATAATTATACTTCCGTAACAATTGGTACTCAAACATGGATGGTAGAGAACCTGAAAACCACCAAATACAACGATGGCACTTCTATTCCAAATGTAACGGATAATACAGCATGGTATAACTTGTCAACTCCCGCGTATTGTTGGTATAACAATGATGCCACTACCTATAAAAATACGTATGGAGCTTTATACAATTGGTATGCGGTAAACACAGCTAAGTTAGCTCCTACAGGCTGGCACGTGCCTACAGATACCGAATGGACAACATTAACAACTTTTCTTGGTAGTGAAAGCTTAGCCAGTTATAAATTAAAAGAAACGGGTGCTACTCATTGGAATAGCCCCAATACTGGCACAACAAATAGCAGTGGTTTTACAGCCCTTCCAGGCGGCTCCCGTTATGTAGATGGTACCTATATTTCTATTGGAAATAGCGGTCAATGGTGGAGTTCTTCTGAGAACTCTAATAATTATGTCTGGTTCCGGAGCATGAACTACAATCAAGTAGGTGTCACACGAGACTTTAGATACGGAAAGGTAGATGGGTTCTCAGTGCGTTGCGTGAAGGATACAATACCAACTGTGACCGATATTGACAGCAATATATATCATACCGTACAAATTGGCACACAGACCTGGATGGTTGAGAACCTGAAAACTACCCACTACCGCACTGGTGAAGCAATAGGAACTACCACACCTACAACCAAAGATATTTATGCTGAAAGTGCCCCCAACTACCAGTGGGCGTATAACGGAGATGAGAACTTGGCTGCCAAATACGGTAGACTTTATACATGGTATGCTGCAGCCGATAGCCGAAATATCGCTCCTGTTGGCTGGCATGTAGCCTCAGAGGCAGAGTGGATAACACTCGAAAACTACCTGATATCAAATGGATATAATTACGATGGCATAACCACCGGTAACAAAATAGCTAAATCCTTAGCTGCTACTACCGACTGGTATTCCTATACAGGCACCGGTTGTATCGGTAATGATTTAATAAAAAATAACAGTTCTGGCTTTACAGCTCTGCCGGGTGGGTGGCGCGATTACTATGGTACATTCGACGGCGTTGGGAACTACGGTTGCTGGTGGAGCTCTTCCGAGTACAGGGCCACCGATGGCTGGAGCGGGGGCTTGAACTACAATAACGCCAGTCTGTACGGGGACGGTGCTACGAAGTGTTATGGTTTTTCTGTCCGTTGTGTTAGGGATACTATACCTACAGTTTCAGATATTGACGGTAATATATATCATACCGTGCAAATAGGAACACAGACATGGATGGTTGAAAACCTGAAAACTACCCACTACCGCACTGGTGAAGCAATAGGAACAACTACTCCTGCAACTTTAGATATAAGTGCTGAAAGTGCCCCCAATTACCAGTGGGCGTATAACGGAGATGAGAACTTGGCTGCCAAGTATGGCAGACTTTATACGTGGTATGCTGCCGCCGACAGCCGCAATATAGCTCCTACAGGCTGGCATGTAGCCTCAGATGCAGAGTGGACAACACTCGAAAACTACCTGGCTGCCAATGGATATAATTACGATGGCACAACTTCCGGTAACAAAATAGCCAAATCCTTAGCTGCTACTACCGATTGGTATTCCTATACAGGCACAGGTACTATCGGTAATGATTTGACAAAAAATAATACCTCCGGTTTTACAGCTCTGCCGGGTGGTATCCGCTACAACTATGGCTCATTCTACTACATTGGCTACGAGGGTCTCTGGTGGAGTTCTACCGAGTACGGTACCACAAATGCCTGGGGCAGGTACTTGGGCTACGATATCTACAATCTGTTCAGGAGCTACTATACGAAGAGTGCTGGTTTTTCTGTCCGTTGTGTTAGGGATGATACTGCAATAGGTATATGCCCGCTTGTGATCTCTACTGATCCTGTTAATGGCGCTACTTCGGTGCCCTATAACAAGGTAATTACCGCCACATTTAACGAAAAGATGGACCAAGCATCAATAACCCAGTCTTCCTTTACGCTACTACAAGGAACAACGTTAATTCCAGGAAATGTTTCGTATATCGATTCAGATTCAACGGCTTCCTTTGTACCTACAAACCCACTTTTACCTTTTACAACCTACAAAGGAACCATTAAAAATACCGTAAAAGATAAAAGTGGTAATGTCATGCAAGCTGATTATGTATGGACTTTTACCACCATGCCTTTGGTCACACTGATATCTACTCCTTTACTTGGTGGAACAACCACCGGAGGAGGAGCTTATGCCGTAGGTGCAACAGTTACTGTAACTGCAACACCAAGCGCTGGGTATGTTTTTGTTAACTGGACTGAAAACGGAACTCAAGTTTCGCCGGTTATAAAGGATAAATCGGGCATTAGTTTAATTAACAATTCCATGAGCGGGACTGAAGTTTCAACAAGTTCGAGCTATACGTTTGCAATGCCGGCCCGTAACAGAACATTAATGGCTAACTTTGCTGTTATAGTTTTAGGAAATTTCTCTATAAATCTTTCTTCAAATCCTCCTGCAGGTGGAACAACAAGCGGAGGAGGAACATTTAATTCAGGAGCTTCAGTAACGGTTACTGCAGTAGCAAATATCGGATATATATTTACGAACTGGACAGAAAATGGAACTTCAGTTTCTACAAATTCAAGCTATACCTTTACAATGCCGGCAGGTAACAGAACATTAACGGCAAACTTTGCTGTTATAGTTTTAGGAAACTTCTCTATAAATCTTCTTTCAAATCCTCTTGCAGGTGGAACAACAAGCGGAGGAGGAATATTTATAGAAAATTCTGTTAAAATTGTAACTGCCAGCCCAAATACCGGATATACTTTTGCTAACTGGACTGAGGGTGGTGTTAGTATTTCTACAAGTGCGACTTACCAATTGGCTCCTTTAGTAGCAAACAGAACTTTAGTAGCAAACTTCTTAATTAACACCTATACATTAACCGTTAATGCTACAAATGGTACTGTTGCGAAAAATCCGAATCAATCCATCTTTAATTATGGATCGACTGTACTACTTACTGCAACAGCAAGTACAGGTTATATATTTACAGGCTGGTCAGGAAATGCTTCAGGAAGTGCAAATCCTTTATCAGTAACGATGGATCAAAATAAGACTATTACTGCAAACTTTACGGTTCACCTGTAAAAGTTGTGGACTAAATTAAAATTAATAACCTTGTCCACTTGGATATACTTTAATGATTAGGTGAGCAAAGTTTGGTACTGGTTGGTGGGATTTTTTTTTTAATCCCACCTTCTGTATTCTTAGGACTTGCCTGCGGCAGGCAGGTTTTTTAATCCGATAAATAAATAAGGGGACGAGGAATTCAAACGTGAGGTCATAAAAGAACTTTTAACCCCTCGAAGCTCATAATGAATTCATTAGTTTATATCAACTCTTAACTGCTAACTGATTAAAATCGTTGCGAAAGATTGATAAATGCACGCCACTGAAAGATATTGTCCGGGTTAAACGTTGCTTCCAGATCGGCTGAAAGCAGTAGCTTTTTAGTAATGTTCCACGAAAGATTCAATTCGCCGATATTTTGCAGATATTTAGAGGTTGTATTAGAGGTATAATCCACATGCCGGTATATTAATTCAGTAAATATTTTACCATCCAAAAAATCGCGTGATAAACTGCCTCCATAAATAATTCCATTCAAATAAGTAGTATTCAAAGCCGTAAAATCCAAGGTAAGCAGCATTCCAAAAGGGATTTGTGAAAAGGTCAGATAGGTATAGCCATTGGCTGATGCATTTGATGTTGGTGTGGCAAACCGGTAACCTGCATTTCCTCCCCAGGTAATGTTCTTAAAAAGGCGATATCTGGCTTGAAATCGTAATCCCTGGCGGGTTTCTTTGTCCAACACGCTATCGATATAATTCTTGAACGTTTCGTAATAATATATATTTCGACGGGCATCGTATGATAACGACATCGAAAGTTGCTTCCGGGGTCTCCATTGGAGTGATAGATAAGTGCTTGTCAAATTGAATGTGGCAGCAGGTTGATTGTTTACCAACCCAAATAAATCCAATTCTGCAGAACCAAAAAAATCCAGATTTTTCAACAAAGAATTACTGTGCTGAATATAGACAAATCGTCTGTCGGTCAATAAATTATTCGTTTGGTTGAAAACAGCAACTGAAGTTTGCATGTAGCCTTTCCCCGTTTTTAATTGGTGTCCGATATATGCTCCAAACTGAAACAAATACGGATTGAACCCATAAGTGTACGTATCCGGTCTTGATCCGGCAACTGCACCATAAGAGAAAACTTTGCCTGTATTTTCAAACTGAAGTCCATCAACCGCACCGATATTGGCTAAATTAGTGTTTATTTTTCGACCAAAAAGAAGACTCATCGTTTTGTTCAAATCATATTTAACGGCAAGGTTGTAAATTTTCAAATCCAGGGGCGCATTGTTCTGATAATTGATTAAAGTGAGAGAATCAGCCATTGATATTACGGGAGAATAAGTGTTCTTTTTTGTAAGTGACATATAACATTCAGCCGAGAAGTTGGAATTGGCAATATGTTCAGCATTAAATGACAAATTCAACCGGTAAATAGAATTTACAGTGCTGTCACTCGTGTTATTTAAATAGGTAGACAGAGATATTCTGCCATCCAATGCCCCTTTTGGTTTTTTTGATTCGCTATTTTTTGATCCACTTGCAATTGCCTGATCATTCACCGAAATTGCCTCTTTTGATTTTTGAGTAAGAACTTCTAACGGAACTGTTTCCTTTTTTTTCTTTGCATAAACCGGATTTGTAACTGCAAGTATATTCCCGTCAATAAGAGACCCGACACATGAAATTGAAGACATGTTATTTATAATCAAGGCCGGTTGTAACTCATTGTTCTTTAAAATGAATAAAGTATCTCCAATATGAAATCCATCGGTATTTACAAACTGAACATATACATTTTGCGTACTGATATAGGATACATTGCCTTTAATAACCTCATCAGAGTTTTGTCCAAATGCTGTCAGACATAATCCTAATGAAATGATAATTAGCAGTTGTTTCATACGCTTTTCTCTTCTTGCAAAACTCATAGAATGCTTTATTTCAATCAATTGTCAAAGTTGTGACATTTTCTACAATTGGATTTATAGGTAGCATCATTGTTGTGGCAGTCAGTACATTTTGTCCAAACGCCTTTATGTCTTCCCGAATAAATTCCAAACCAACTATCGTGAATTTGGAAACGGACATTATTCCAACTAATATTATTATGACAATCGGAACAGGCATATTTTGTCATTTTTGTAGCATGTGCCGGAATTAAAGTTATCGCAGCACCTTCACTGTGGCAACTTAAACAATCGGAAGATAATTTTTTTTGATAGTTATTATCTATATGACATAGTTGACATGGTATGTTATGGCCTCCGGTTAATGGGAAAATACTGTGATCAAAGCCATTACCAATTGAATTCCAGCTCCGTCCCACCATGTTGTGACATCGTTCACAATCGATGCCAAAACCTGCCATTTTATGGTTCGGTTTCGCTGTAATCTCATATTGATATTGATGACAGGAATAGCAGTCGGATCGGATATTATTGAATCGAAGCAAGGATGCCGAAGTATGACAACGATTACAATCAGCCGAAGCATGTTCCCCTACAAGCGGAAATCCCTGTTGTTGATGTATTTGCCTTATTTTGGTAACAATCCATGAATTCGAGGTATGGCAATGTGCACAATCTTTTCCAACAGTACCTTCATGTAAATCGGTGTGACAGGCAGAACATTCGGTTGGAGCTTTCGAAAAAACAAGCGTTGTATGGCATTTACGACAATTCACAGCTTTATGCTGTCCTACAAGCGGAAAATTGGTTTTGGTGTGATTAAAACCATCCCGTTTAATTTTATTCCAGTTGTCAGCTGTATGGCAGATTGCACAATCTTTTTTAAAGTTTTCACCGTGCGGTGATTTCGGTGACGCGGCAAAAATGCCAGACCACGCCAAAACTGTGAAAATGAATATGATAAATCTGTTTCTCATTTTTCTTAACTGCTTACTAACTACCGACTACCAACTACTTACTGTTGTCACGAGTGACATTTCGAACAACTGATATCGCTGAATTTATATTCAATATATTTCCCTTTATTGTTCATTACCGGCTTATGACATTCTTCACACCTGACAGTTACATGTGCTCCATCCAGTTTAAACCGTGAGGTAGTATGATCAAATTTAGCATGTTCCCATTTGTCAAAACCGTGACAGCGCGTACAATCGGTTTTACCATTGACAGCGAATTGTCCTACATGCGAATCTTTATGGCAAGAGGAGCATTCACGAGATAGACCGTCAAATTGTTGCGTGCGAATACCTTTTTCATTTTTTCCGTAATGGCATTCACCACAAGCAATTAATGCATGAGAACCCTCCAGTTTGTATCCGGTTTTGTCGTGATCGAAGGTGATTTTCTTCCAGTTTTTTACCTTGTGGCAAACGATGCAATCTTCGTTTGGCATGAATTTTTCTTTAATAAATCCTTTGTGTTCGTTTTTATGGCAATCAATACAACGACTTCCCATGTTTCGGAAAGTCCAGATTCCCTGTTTCTTATGGCAAGCCATACAAGGGCTGGCTATGTGCGCACCATCGAGCGGGAATTTTGAGGCATTGTGTTGTTCTATAGTATACGTGCCGGGCGTAAAACCATTGTTGTTATGACAGTGATTACAGTCAGGTGAAACATCTTTTTTTGCAAATTCACCTTTGTGATAATCAACGTGACAATCTTTGCAATTCTCGTGTTTTATTGGGGTAGTCAGTTTTGGACCTTTATGACATTGTTTGCAGTCAACCAGTTTGTGTTTCCCTAACAATTTAAAGTTTGTTTTGTCGTGATCAAATACCTTCAGCGCTTTATTGAAAAGGAAAGATTCTTCGGTGTGACAAAGTTTACAGTTTTGTCCTAATTTATTGTTGTGAACGTCTTTATGACAGTCGATACAGTTGGCGAAAGCAAGTCCTGATAGATTCTGGGATTTCTTTCCATTAATAATCAATACTTTATGACATTTCTCACAACTTACAGTTTTATGTTGTCCCAACAGTGGGAAACGGGTTGTATTGTGATCAAATCCTGTCGCATTTTTAAATGAATTGTAATTGTGACAGGTTGCACATTTTGGAGACAATTTTCCCTGATGATAATCGTCATGACACAATAAACATTCCTGAGTAAGACCAAGATAGGTCGAAATTTTCTTTTTCAGTTTTGGATCTTTTATAAATGCCGGTTTATGGCAGGCAGTACATTCCTTTTTGGCGTGCTCTCCTTTCAATACGGAGCCTGTCAAAGCATGATTGAAAATCTTTTTGTTGAATCGGATTAGTTGAAAGTTACGTCCGTGATGTTCATTATGACAAACCGAACATTCTTTTCCGTTCACTTCTGCTGAAGCGTGGTATCCTTTTTTTGCTGCAATATTGGCTTTAATTTCCTTATGGCAATCCAGACATTTTTCGCGGGTAACTTTATTACCCACTACGTGACATTTGGTGCAATTAGTTACACCTTCAAACGAAACGTGTGCATTACTCAAATCTCCCGGAGATAGTTGAGCAGATAAATTAAAATCGCCGAACAAAAATATACCAAATATCAATATCAGCTTTTGTATATTCATTTATTGAATGTCAAATAGTTTGTCAGATAATTCGAAAATTAAAATTCTAACTGTATTAAAGTGCAATAATACAACAAATTACATTAATCTCAAAATGATTAATGCCTGCAATTATGCTTTATTTTTTCTTTCTGAATAGTAAGCCAGAATTATTAGTGAAATCACAAAAATAATTGTTAAATAAACTCCACTTGGAATAGTTGGAGGTGTTCCCTGCCCATAGGAATGCATGCCTGAAAAGTAATAGTTTACGCCAAAGAAAGTCATAATGATGGTACTAAATCCTAATAAAGCCAGACTGCTTAAAACGAGCTGATTATTTGCTTTTGGAATACTGCGTAAATGAAGAATGACAGCATAAACCAAAATACTGACCAATGCCCAGGTTTCTTTTGGATCCCAACCCCAATATCTTCCCCACGATTCATTTGCCCAAACACCACCAATAAAGCAGCCGATTGTCAGTAAAAATAAACCAACAATCAATGTCAACTCAATTATGTAGCTGATTTCCTGTATACTATTTTTCAGGTTGACGGAATTCTTTTTTGTTTTTGAAATCATTAAAATAAGATTCAACATGCCAAGTAATGCCCCCATAGCCAGAAAACCATAGCTTGAAGTAATTATTGCTACATGTATTATTAGCCAATAGGATTTCAAAACCGGAACTAGATTCGTAATTTCAGGATTCATCCAACTCATACTGGCTACAATTAAAACAATAGCTGATAAAATACCTGTAACAGCCAGACTGATAGGCGATTTTCGTGAGAAAATTAAACCTGAAAGTGCAGCTGCCCATCCAACAAAAATCATGGTTTCATAACCATTGCTCCAGGGCGCATGACCCGAAATGTACCAACGAATTACTAAGCCAATGGTATAAACTGCAAATACCAGCAAAAAAAGATAAACGGCTGAATTCAAAACTTTTTCCAATCCCGATTTAGTTTTGAAAATATTAATCAAATGGAATATCAACAAAATAAAACCTATAAAAGTATAAATATAAGCCAGTTGTCCAAAGATATTCAGTTCGTTATAAATGATCTCGAGACTAATTCTGCGGTTTGAAGGCAAATTGTCTCCGCCATGTTGAAGTTGATAACTTTTGATCCTTTGAAGTTGTACGGTTGCCTGTCCCCAGTTATCTGACGACATGGCTTCATTTGATGACTTGAGGTAATTTTGAAATAATATTTCCGGTGAATCGGGTGCAGCAATGGAGCTTTTTCCCAGCATGGTATTCAGTTGTTCTTTTGACATTCCACCCATTCCTCCAGAAGGTGTTATTCCCTCATTATTTAAAGGTGATGCTGACATTGCCGCCATACCAGCAGGACAAATTTGTCCGTGAACTGATTCCAATAGGATTGGTTTGGCACAAGTCCATTTTTCATGTTCGTGTCCGGGAATTGGAAATATTGTCAACAGTCTGCCGTTAAATATCTGATAACAAATATTGACTCGTTCATCCACATTAATCAGTTCCTTATCGTAATCGTTACGCGAAGATTGCTCTTTTTGGTAAACTTTGTCAACTAAATCTTTTAGCCGGTATGTTCCACCATTATCAAAATCAAATAGTTGATTAAATGAAACCTGATTTTTTACAGCTCCAAGCTCTTTGGCTAACCGGTCGTTTTTGACTTTTATGATTGGTTCATTTTGCCAGGTTGAAGGATTTGCACTTATGTCTATCAAAACTTCCACTGCCGACACTTTCTTATAGGAAGTTTGTTTTGAAATTTTACGTAAAATATCGGAAGCAAATGTGCTGAAAGGTTCAATGCGACCTTGAGCTTCATCCTGAATTAATAAACTGCTCAAGGCTTCCAAGTGGGCTTTTTTAGACGTTTCGGCACCGGCAGCAAACATAGAACCGGAAATAACCAGCAAACCGGCTATAATAATTGCTTTTCCTGCTTTTCTTTTCTTTTGAAGTTCATTACTTAGTTTCAGAACTGTTCTGAAACGACTGTTTTTATTAAATAAAGTCAAAATCATACCAATAGCCATGAATAAATATCCGGTGTAAGTGATAAAAGTTCCCCAATAATCGTGATTTACAGATAATATTGTCCCTTTTTCGTCATTATCGTACGACGATTGGAAAAAGCGATAACCACGGTAATTTAAAATATTGTTCATGAAAATCCGGTAAGGTCGCACGGTTTTCATTTCCGGATCGGTTACCGTAATTTCACTTGCATAAGAAGATGGACTGTTTGAACCGGGATAGCGATCGAGTTCAAATGCACGTAAGGTAATGTTAAAAGGCAATTTACGTTGTAATATTCCATACGACACAGAAACTTTCACGTCATTCAATTGGCATGTTGACGGTTGTGATACCTGATTTTCATGAACTAAAACATGTACTCGTCTGGAACTATTTCCATCACTGACTTTGAAAATCAGGACATTATTAGCTTGTTTAATAATTCCTGTTTTATCCATCTCAGGAGTCATTTGGGTCAGATTCTTTTTTGCTTTCGACATGTAAGTTTTCAATACAAAAATCACATTTTCAGCTTTATAAATGGTTTTTTCTTCAACTTTAGTTGTATTCTCAGGTAATATTTCATCTTCATTTTTTTGCATCATCCCTATTTTGGAGATGGGCAACTTGCTTTTAAAATAAAGCTGATTATTAACTAATGAAAATGAAACGTCAGTTTTGTGGGTGCTGTCATTGAACGCAAAAGAAATATCGTCAAACTTATTTGTTTCACCATTCATCAATATAAAATCCATTCCCTGATTGTCCTGATTCATTACAAACAGTGAAAGAGCCGGTTCACCCTTTTCATCCGGAACGATTGTTTCAATAGAATTTGGAACAAATAGCTCATTTTCAACAGTAATTGTTTTCCCTTCTATCTGTAATTTTTCCGAAAAATCAGTTGAACCGTTTTCCGAAAAACTTGCTTCAGTAGTTTTTTCAACTTTTTGGTTCTTATATTCTGCAACAATACCCACAGATGTTTTGTCCGACGATATTTCATTGGTTGTTTCGCCTTGCCGAATGTGCATGATACCTTCCGACCCAAAAAAACGGGTTGTGGCAGCCCCAATTAAAATACAAATAAATGCCAGATGAAAAAGCAGGATACTGAATTTTCGTCTATTAAAAATTTTATAACGTACAATACCTCCTAATAGATTGATAATCAATAGTAAAAGTAAAACTTCAAACCAAATAGAGTTGTAAACAATTGATTTGGCATATTCAGTACCTGAACTGTTCTCGGCAAAAGTGGCGTAGGCAATACCGACAGCGAAAATAAGCAATAAAACCACGGTGGTAATCATGGAAAAGAAGATGTCTTTCAGTTTTTTCATAAATACAAAGTATATATTTTGTTCTATTATAAGTAATAGAAGTTATTCATTGATATCATTAATTATTATTGACTACTTATCAGCTTTGAATCAATTTAAATTTGTAATTTATAAAATCAATCTGATTTGTTCAATTAACTTACTGTATTGCAATGATATTTTATTTCTCCTGTACTCTTCTGTTTTTCTAAATCTATTTAATCGTGTTTAGTTTGATAGTAGCATGTATTAAACTATCGGCTTGTGCCTCTATACTGATCTTTTTTGCATTGTCGGAGGCTTGCAGGAGTATGGTGGCAATTCCAGCTTCTGCATTTATCGGGTTTTGACCGACTAATGTTCCTCCTTCTTTAATTGTAAATCGAATGGATACACCGGAATCGCTGACCGGATTTCCTTTAGCATCACAAACAGTGGCATACACGAAAACCACATCAGTACCATTTGCTTTCAGTGATTTTCCGCTTCGGTCGTATGATAATTTCAGACGCGTTGCTTTTCCGGCAGTAGTCACTATGTCTTCTTTGACTAGCTTATTATCTTTAAATCCGACTGCTTTTAAGGTTCCTGCTTCGAACGCTTTCAGATTGAAAACGAAAGGCGGACAGGGGAGATGGTCCGAAATATTGTTTCTTTCGGCTTTCTTTTTCTCAATGAATTTGCCGTTGAGATACAAGGCCACTTCTTCGCAATTGGAATATACCCTCAGATTACTAAAATCTGATTTAGCATTCCATGAGGATGCGATTTTTACCGTTGGCAAACTCTGACTTCTGTAAAAATAATATGCAAATTTAGTCAACCGGAAAATATCCATAATTCCTGACGATTCAATATCGGGTGAATATCCGCGGTTATAATCGAACATCAGCCAGTTGGCATCGCCCAGATGCGGACTTCGTAAATTGTCGTTATGTGCTTCCTGAAAGTTAGTAGCTTGCTGCAGCAGGCGTTTTTCACCATCGACCCGCAGTTGTCGGCTGGTTCGTTCATCACTTTTCAATCCTGCATATCCCGCCTGATTCAGTCCTGCATCCTGTGCAAAATATTCCCAGTCACCATATTCTCCGGTAAACAAAGGCGTTTTCCCGCTATAGTTTTTCCAGTAATAAGGAGGTTTTGCATGTTGCCGTGCGGGAATAAATACATCGTAGAATTTACTAATCCAACCACAGGTTATCAATTTCGATTCAGGCGATTCTTCCCCGGCAATTATTACCATCTGCTGCATAAAGTTGTCGGGCATGGGCGATTCATTGAGCGAAAGTTCCCAAATCGCTACGCAGGCATGATTCCGATCGCGACGTATCAAATCGCGTGCATCCTGATACGACCGTTGCATAAAGATATCGTTGCCGACAAATTGCCAGCCGGGAATAGCATCTATCGTCAGAATTCCCAGTTCATCACAGGCATCCATAAACGCAGGAGACTGCGGATAATGTGACAGACGGACAATATTAAATCCGGCTTCTTTGATTTTTAAGGCATCACGATATTGCGCGTTATCCGACAATGCATTGCCAATGTACGGATATTCCTGATGCCGGTTGGTTCCTGTCAACAACAGAGGTTTACCATTTATCATCAACTGTTCGTTGACGATTTCAAATTTCCGTATTCCTATTTTTTGAGTGATATGATCAGTTATCTCATTATTTTCGGTTACACTCACCTGTAACAAATAAAGGGCAGAATGATCGGTATGCCAGAGCGAAGGATTTGCAACTTTAATATTTTGCAAAATGTTTATGTCGCTGTTTGGCTGTAACACTTGCTTTTCAGATGAAGCAGTTGCAATTAATTTACCCGATTTGTCGGTTAACTTGAGGTTTAAAACGAATTCAGCAGCCTTGTTTCTCTCGTTCCGGATATGCGTAGCAACGGCTACAGTTGCCAATTGTGCCGAAACTTCAGGATACCATATCCGTATCCCTCCAGACGCTGTACGGTTTTCTTTCACTGCATCGGTTATGTGCAGCAGATTGGAAATTATCAACGATACATTACGGTAAATACCACTGTAATAACAAAAATCGAGGGTTTTAATCGGTTTCCCTGGTGGAACTTCGGGGTTGTCGTGATTATCTGTTTTTACGATTAATCGATTTGATTTATCGAACGATATTTCTTTGCTTATGTCGATTATAAATGGCAGATAACCGCCAAAATGTTTCATCAACAATTTACCGTTTAACCACACTTCGGCATGCTGCATGACTGCTTCGAATTCAATAAAGACTTTCTTGTTCTTCCATTCGGGTTTAGCCGTAAAATCTTTTTTATACCAACTGATTCCCATCCATAAATCAACAATAACCAATGGTTCCACTTTCGCTGTATGAGGTAAGGAGACAGTTTTCCAACCGATAAAGCTAAAATCGTTTCCGATAGGCAACACATTTTGTGAAGCCGTAAAGTCTTCCTGGTTACAGAATTGCCAACCGGAATTGAAATTTATTTTTTGCCGATTTTCAGCTGAAACACTTAATGAAATACAGGTAATTAAAATCAAAAGGAAAGATGTTTTTAAAGAGTGACTTAGCTTATTCGGTTGTTTCATTGTATTATACAGAATTATGAAATTTGTAATCATTTGAAAGCATTCAAAGCTACAGTTGGTTTTCCGTTATTATCAAAAGCACCAAGCGTATAACTGTTCCAATTCGAATAACATTCAGGCTCCCAATAGAAAACTCCCAAACCTTTGTTTCCGGTGACCGACTTTGTTTTCGTAATCAGATCAGACAAAAAGTTTTTTGAAATTGCAGGTGAATCCCAACTCATACCCACTTCACAAATCATCACTTCTTTTCCATAACGACTTACCATATCGTTCATATTAGTGAGACATTGTGTGTTTAAGGAACTCCAGTTGGTGGTAGATGGGTAAAGCGACATGCCAATCAAATCCCATTTTCCGCCGTTGTTTTTCAATCCATCGAATAACCAACGGAATAACCCGTTATCATTGCCATTTTGCACATGAACAATTACTTTAGCATTTGGAAAAACTGCTTTTACAGCATCATAACCGGCATTATTGAGTGCAGCATAATTTGCCATATTGGTGGAAGCCATTCCGTCAGGCCACAGTATTCCGTTTCCGGTTTCGTTGCCAACCTGAACCCATTCGGGTGTTATATTGTTTGTTTTCAATAAATCCAATACATCGGTGGAATGCGTAGCAACGACAGTTTTTAAATCGGTAAAACTAAGATTTGTCCAAGCTGTAGGTTTGGTTTGTTTAGAAGGATCAGCCCAAGAGTCACTGTAATGAAAGTCAATCATAATACGCATTCCAAGATTCGTGGCGCGAATAGCTTTGGCTAAAACATCTTGTGCATTACACCAACCATCTGTAGGATTTACCCAAACCCGTAAACGAATTGAATTCATTCCCAGACTTTTCAACAGAGCCATACATTCCGTTTCGGTACCGGCAGAATTGTAGAATTTTTTGCCGGAAGCTTCCATTTGTGTCACCCAACTTATATCGGCTCCTTTGGCAAAAAGCGTATCAATTTTTATCGTATCTATTTGATTTTCAATGGGATTGTTTTCTTTACATCCTGTTGGAAAAACCATGAATGCAAAGCCAATAAGTATTAAAAATGTTTTTAAAATATTTGATTTCATATGAATTATTTTTAAGAATCAAGATACAAATATTTGTAATTATGAATTCTTAGTTACTTGAATGCATCCAATGCTTTTGTTGGTCTGCCATCATCGCCCCAAGAACTTAAACCATAATGACTCCAACTCCGGGCACCTTCCGGTTCCCAATAGAAAACTCCCAGACCTTTTCCGTTCGGAACGGCTTTTACTTTTTCCAACACGGCTTTCAACATGTCAAACGTGTTTTGTATTTTAAAATCTTCGCCGCCTACTTCAACCACCATTACTTCTTTATGGTAATTGGTCGAAATATCAATCAGATTTTGTCCGAGGTCATTAATGGAAAGGGTATAATCGGGATTTCCATCCAACCAGTACGGGTAATACGAAACGCCAATTATGTCATACTTTGCACCGTTTTTTGTGGCGGCATCGAACCACCATTTGAATAACGGTTTATTATTTCCCTGATCCACATGAAGAATCACTTTTGTGGCGGGGCTTACTGCTTTAATGGCGTCATAACCTTTATTGATGAGCTGTGCCAGTTGCGGCCAGTTATCGGTGTGGCCTTCGGGATAAACCATGCCAGTGCGGATTTCATTTCCTACCTGAACCCATTCGGGGGTTACACCTACTTTCTTCAATGCTGACATCACAACGAAGGTGTAATCATTCAAATCTTTGAGTAATTGTAGAAAATCATGTCCTTCCCATGCTTTGGGTTTTACCTGTTTTGCTGGATCTGCCCACGAATCACTGTAATGAAAATCAATCATAACACGCATGCCCCATTGCTTGGCTCTTACAGCCATTGCCACTGTTTCATCTTTACTGCAATGTCCGCTGGCACGATTATCTGACGGATTTACAAAAGTGCGCAGGCGGATGGAATTGATGCCGTGGTCTTTCAGAATCTTGAAGCAGTCTTCTTTTTCGCCTTTTTCGTTATAAAAGGTATAACCGCTTGCTTCCATTTGAGGCAACCAGCCTATATCGGCACCTTTGGCGAATTTTGGAGTTTTTGCTTGCAATGAATCTTTTGAAAAAAATGGAAGTATGAACAATAATCCGACAAGTAAAGTCAGGATAATTAAACTTTTGAATGATGTTTTCATTTAAGTATCAAATTTTAATTTGTGCGAGATGTGGATATTTATTCTTTGTAACAATTATCCACACAAAGATATAGAATTTTCTTTAAGTATAATAATGTTCAATTTTGAATCATCAAAATTAAATATTCTGAGCAAAAACAGATGTTTTTCACAACTAAATATAGAAGTAGAGTAATAATTATTAACTAAAATGAAATAGAATTTATAAATCTGTATTAATTTACAATCGACGCTTTTTAAAAGAATTTCCGTACATTTGCAACTTTAAAACTTTATAAACCTGCCTGTCGCAGGCAGGCTTTCAAATTTTATAAACTCGTTATTATGGCAATTATTAAACCTTTTAAGGGCATTCGTCCTCCCCAAAATTTGGTAGAAAAGGTAGCTTCGCGCCCTTATGATGTGTTGAATTCCGAAGAAGCCCGTACCGAAGCCGAAGGAAATCCAATGTCGTTGTATCATATTATTAAACCGGAAATAGATTTTGAACCCGGAACGGACGAACACCTAGAAAAAGTGTATGCCAAAGCGGTTGAAAACTTTATTAAATTCCAGAAAGAAGGATGGTTGGTAAAAGATGAGACTGAAAAATACTATGTGTACGCCCAGACCATGAACGGAAAAACGCAATACGGACTGGTGGTTTGTGCCAGCGTGGACGATTATATGAATGCGAATATCAAAAAACATGAGTTAACACGTCGGGACAAAGAAGAAGACCGGATGAAACACATCAGGATAAATAATGCTAATATCGAACCGGTATTTTTTGCGTATCCTCATAAGGATGAACTGGATGCCATAGTATCCGAAGTCATAAAAGGTAACCCTGAATACGATTTTATTGCTCAGGGCGATGGTTTCGGACATCATTTTTGGGTAATCGATGATGCTAAAACGATAGCAAAAATTACCGAATTATTTGCCGGAATTCCTTCACTTTATATAGCCGATGGTCATCACCGAAGTGCAGCAGCTGCTTTGGTTGGCGATGAAAAACGTCGTCAAAATCCTAACCATAGTGGCAACGAAGAATATAATTATTTTATGGCTGTTTGTTTCCCTGATAATCAGCTGAATATTATAGACTATAACCGTTTGGTGAAAGATTTGAATAACCTGACCGATGAAGAATTTCTGACTAAATTGTCCGTGAACTTTGAGGTGGAACTGAAAGGAACTAAAATCTACAAACCAAATAAATTACACAATTTTGCGTTGTATTTGTCGGGCAAATGGTATTCATTGACTGCCAAAGCAGGAATTTACAATGATAATGACCCGATTGGTGTGTTGGATGTAACCATTTCATCCAATCTGATTTTAAACAAAATACTTGGTATTAAAGACCTGAGGAGTGATAAACGCATTGATTTTGTAGGCGGAATTCGTGGTTTAGGTGAATTATGCCGCCGTGTGGATAGTGGCGAAATGCGTGTGGCATTGGCACTTTTTCCCGTTTCAATGAAACAATTGATTGACATTGCCGATACCGGAAATATCATGCCTCCAAAAACTACATGGTTCGAACCAAAATTGCGTTCCGGACTTGTGATACATGAGTTGGTGTAGTTGGTTGACTTGTTAATTGGTTCAAACTTTTCTAATAGATAACTGAAAATATGCGCATTAAATATTCATTTTTTATTATTCTGACGGCTTCCATACTTTTGGAGAGTTGCAGCATTGGAGCGCGTATTAAAAAGGCGGATACACGTTTCGAAATTGGTGAGTATTTTGCTGCAGCCGATTTGTATAAAGGCATTTATTCGAATTTAACAACGAAAGAAAAATCATTGAAAGGAAAGATTGCATTTCGTCAGGCTGAATGTTATCGGTTAACGAATCAGGGCAGGGCAGAGCAAGCTTATTTGAATGCAATTCGTAACAATTATGCCGATTCTACTATATACTTGCATTATGCTATGGTTTTACATCAAAACGGAAAATATGCCGAAGCTGTAAAATATTACGATTTGTTTCTTAAAAAAGACAGTACAAATTTAGTGGCAAAGAATGGCATATTAGCATGCAGAAATGTAGCTGATTTAACGAAAGTTCAATATCACTATGTTATAAAACGCTCCACCGATTTTAATCAACGACGAACTTCCAACTTTAGTCCGGCTTTTATGGGTTCGAATACTGATATGTTGGCATTTACTTCAACACGACCCGCTGATAAAAAAACAGTACAAAAAAATAGTGCCATAACCGGTTTGCCAAACAATGATATTTTTGTGAGTCGAAAGAATGTTGTCGGAAAATGGGAAAAGCCCGAAATCATTGAGGGTGAAATAAATACAATAAATGACGAAGGCATTTGTTCTTTTAGTGACGATGGCAGAATAATGTATTTCACACGGTCGCCTTATGTGGCCGATGGTGCCAGAGGAACTGAAATACTGATGTCGAACAAAGCCGGCGGTACCTGGAGCAAACCACAAAAAATCAAAGTTTTCAATGATAGCACAGTTTCAGTGGCTCATCCGGCCATTTCACCCGATGGACAAACTTTGTATTTTGTCTCTGATTTTAAAAAAGGGTTGGGCGGTAAAGATATTTGGAAAGCTACTTTATCGAACGGTGAATGTAAATACATTGAAAATCTCGGACCTGATATTAATACTTCGGGCGATGAAATGTTTCCAACTGTAAAAGCAGACGGGACTTTGTATTTTTCTTCAAATGGACGTGGTGGATTAGGGGGATTGGATATTTATAAAGCTACTCCTAAAAAAGAAGGCGGTTGGACTGTTGAAAATATTGGAGCACCTGTCAATTCTTCCTCTGATGATTTTGGAATGACTTTCGAAGGTAAAAAAGAAAAAGGTTATTTTTCCTCCAATAGAAATGAAATCAAGGGAATTGACGCCATTTGGAGTTTTGAAATACCGGAACTGGCTTACAGTATTGAAGGTAAAGTGACGGATGAAAAAGGAACAGAAATTCCGGAAGCAACCGTTAGAATGGTGAGCAACAATGGTGTAAATGCACGTATTCAGACAAAAAAAGATGGAACTTATCGTATTAAACTGGATAAAGATATGGATTGCGTCATGTTAGCTTCTGCACGCGGTTATCTGAATCAACGAAACTCAATTTCCACTCAAGGACTAACTGATAGTAAGACATTTAAGATTGATTTTAAATTATCATCTATTTCAAAACTAATTCAGATTGAAAACATTTTCTATGAATTTGGAAAATGGGATTTAACACCAGCTTCCGAAGACGGTTTACAGGTTTTGGTGAAAATGCTGAATGATAATCCGAATATCACCATCGAAATAAGTGCTAATACCGATTATGTGGGAACAAATGTTGACAATAAAATTCTTTCTGAAAAGCGCGCAAAATCAGTAGTTAACTATCTTATTTCGAAAGAAATTGCCTCAGATAGATTGGTATTTGTCGGTAATGGTGAAGAAAAACCGGTTGTGGTTGATGCAAATATTGCAAAGAAGTATAATTTCTTGAAAGAAAATGATGTATTGAATGAAATTTTTGTTTTAAAATTAACTCCTGATCAACAAGAAATAGTTAATCAAATCAATCGTCGAAGTGAATTCCGGGTGTTGAAAACGACGTATAAACTTTATTAGTTTTGGTTCATTGGTTCATCAGTTAACTGGTTCATTAGTTCATCGAATATTGACTGTTATAAATTTAATATAGAAGTTATGGCTACGAACTTTGAGGATTTAGAAGTATGGAAAGAGTGTAGAATTCTCAGAAATCAGGTCGCATAGCCTATTTGCAAAAGCAGAAAACCACAACCACTACCTAAACCAATTAACCGATGAACAGATTAACCAATTAACTCTTTCGAACTGAATGAAACAATATCTCGACTTACTAAACCGCGTATTAGACGAAGGCGTCCATAAAGAAGATCGCACAGGAACGGGAACAATCTCTGTTTTTGGTCATCAAATGCGATTTAATCTGGAGGAAGGTTTTCCTTGTTTGACCACCAAGAAACTGCATCTCAAATCAATTATTCATGAACTTTTGTGGTTTCTGAATGGCGATACAAATGTAAAATATCTGAATGATAACGGTGTTCGGATTTGGAATGAATGGGCAGACGAAAATGGTGATTTAGGACATATTTACGGTTACCAATGGCGTTCGTGGCCTGATTATAAAGGCGGTTACATTGATCAGATTACCGATGTTGTAAAAACTATAAAAAATAACCCCGATTCCCGCCGTATTATTGTCAGTGCCTGGAATGTAGCCGATATTCCGAATATGAATTTGCCGCCATGTCATACTTTTTTCCAATTTTACGTGGCAAATGGTAAACTGAGTTTACAACTTTATCAACGCAGTGCCGATATTTTTCTTGGAGTTCCGTTTAATATTGCCTCTTATGCTTTGTTGCTGCAAATGATGGCACAGGTAACCGGATTAAAAGCCGGAGATTTTGTTCATACATTGGGCGATGCACATATTTATACCAATCATTTAGAACAAGTTAAATTACAATTAACCCGCGAACCTCGTACATTGCCTGTAATGAAAATTAATCTTGAAGTGAAAGATATTTTTTCATTTCAATTTTCGGATTTTGAATTGATAAATTATGACCCGCATCCACATATAAAGGGCGTAGTAGCGGTTTAAAAGAAATTAGAATCTTAGAAATTCAAAAACATATTAGGTTAAAATGGATAGTCAGAAACGATTGTCCATTCTTTTTTTGTAGTTTTGCAATTCTGTCTCAAAAAATGTCTTTTTTGAAGCACATGCATTTATAATTTAAATATTATGTCAAAAATTTCGATTATTGCTGCTGTTTCCGATAATTACGCCATCGGAAAATCAAATAATCTACCTTGGCATATGCCAGCGGACTTGAAGCATTTTAGACAACTCACAACCGGACATGCAGTTGTAATGGGTAAACGCACATTTGAAGGCTTGTCTAATGGTCCGCTTCCAAACCGAAAAAATATTGTTCTGACTTCGGTTATGTCAGAAGGAGTAAACAAAGGATATTTTGAAGCAGATTCTCTGGAAGATGCAGTTTATCTTTGCGAGCATGAAGAACAGGTTTTTATTATAGGTGGAGCCACTGTCTACAAACAATGTATTGGTAAAGTTGATTCAATGTATATTACTTGGGTTCATCATGAATTTTCGGCTGATACTTTTTTCCCAAAAATAGATTTTGAAAAATGGGAAGAAGTAAGTCGGGAAGACCATGAGGCTGACGAAACAAATCCATATTCTTTTACTTTTTCAGAATATAAAAGAAAAAAGAGATGAAAAAAACGCTGCAAATATCAATTTTGCAGCGTTTTTTTAATTATCTTCTATTCTTCAATTTACTTTTTTAATCAATCTCATTCCGATTTGAATTGCCTTTTCATTCATGGGAATCAAGTGATGATGACGTTCTGGCAACGATTTTTTCAATCCTTTCAGAACATTTTCAACCTGAACAATTGGGCGTACTTTAAGTAATCCGCCCAGGATAATCATATTCATGGTTTTTGCAGCGTCATTGGCATAAGCATATTCCGTGGCATCAATGCGATAAATATTAATATCGGTGCGTGTCGGGAATTTATGAAATCCATTACCGTCGAAAATCAATGTTCCGCCCGGTTTTACTTTATTTTCGAAACGTTCAAGCGAGGGTTGATTCAACACGATAGCCGTATCATACGAATTTAAAACAGGTGAACTGATACGTTCGTCGCTCAGAATAACAGTAACGTTAGCTGTACCGCCTCGTTGTTCAGGTCCGTAAGATGGCATCCAACTCACTTCCTGACCTTGCATTAACCCAGAATAAGCCAGTATTTTACCCATCGAGAGCACACCTTGACCGCCAAATCCGGCTATAATTATTTCTTCTTTCATTTTCTAAATAGTAAATTGTAAATAGAATAATAGTAAATTCTCAAAGGTCTTTTAAATCACCCAGCGGATATGCGGGGAACATATTTTCTACCATCCAATCGTTTGCTGCTTCAGGGGTCATTTTCCATCCCGCATTACAAGTAGAAACAATTTCGACCACCGAAGTTCCTTTATTATCCATCGAATTTTCAAATGCTTTCTGAATTGCTTTTTTGGCCTTACGTACAGCGGCTATTGTGTGAACACTTTGGCGGGTTACATAACAAGTTCCTTTCAGTTGTGCAAGTAATTTTGTTATATCGAGCGGATGACCGTTTAAAGGAACTGTCCGTCCGTTTGGAGAAGTAGATGACTTCATTCCTTCCAAAGTTGTCGGAGCCATTTGTCCACCGGTCATCCCATAAATGCCGTTATTAATGAAGATAATTGCAATGTTTTCGCCACGATTAGCTGCATGAATAGTTTCTGCAGTACCGATTGCAGCTAAGTCACCATCGCCCTGATAAGTAAATACCAATCGGTCTGGTAGAAGGCGCTTTACAGCGGTGGCCAAAGCCGGAGCACGACCATGAGCTGCCTGTTGCCAGTCGATATCAAGATATTTGTAGGCAAAAACTGCACAACCTACCGGAGCTATTCCAATAGTCTTTTCTTGCATATCCATTTCTTCGATAATTTCGGCAATGATCTTGTGCACTACACCGTGACTACATCCAGGACAATAATGCATCGGAACATCATTCATAACCTTGGTTTTGGCATATACCAGATTAGCAGGATTAATAATATCGTTTGTTGTCATAACTTTTTTATTTACAATTTATTCATTTACAATTCAATAGTAAATAGTAAATGAGAAAATGGTCAATGTTTTATCGATGAATGATTTTTGTTTTCAAAGCGTGTAACACTTCATCAGGTGAAGGAACAATTCCGCCCATACGCCCAAAGAATTCCACGGGAATTCGTCCATTAACGGCTAATCGTACATCGTCAACCATTTGTCCGGCACTCATTTCAACTGTAAGCATACCTTTTATTTTATTTGCCAGATTGCTGATTTCAACAGTCGGAAATGGGTAAAGGGTAATAGGTCGCAATAAACCGGCTTTAATCCCTTCTGCACGTGCCATTTCTACTGCTTTTTGACAAACACGGGCAGTAGTTCCAAAAGCTACAATTACATATTCAGCATCTTTGACAGAAAATTCTTCGAATAATACTTCGTTATTTTCAATCTCGCGGTATCGTCCTTGTAATCTCAAGTTAAGTTCTTCCATGTCAGAAGCTTCAAGGCGCAATGAATTAATTATATTTGGTTCTCTGGTAGCCGGTTTCCCAAGTGTTGCCCAAGGACTTATTTGACGAATCTCGTTTTCAGTCCAACGTGGTTTAAAAGGAGGTAAAACCACTTTCTCCATCATCTGACCAATAACTCCATCGGCTAATACCATGGCAGTAACGCGGTATTTGAAAGCCAGATCGAAAGCCAGAACAGTATGATCGGCCATTTCCTGAACGGAAGCAGGAGCAAGGGTGATCATTTTATAATCGCCGTGCCCGCCGCCTTTTACCGTTTGATAATAATCTGCTTGGCTGGGTTGAATTGTTCCTAATCCCGGTCCACCACGCATTACATTTACAATCACACATGGCAATTCAGCTCCAGCAAGATAAGAAATACCTTCCTGCATTAAGCTGATTCCGGGACTTGACGAGCTGGTCATCGCTTTTTTACCGCATCCGGCAGCTCCGTAAACCATATTGATAGATGATGTTTCACTTTCAGCCTGTAAAACAACCATTCCGGTTGTGTTCCAAGGTTCTTGCTCCATCAGCGTTTCCATTATTTCAGATTGAGGAGTGATGGGATATCCGAAATAACCATCGCATCCACAGCGAATTGCAGCATGGGCTACCGCTTCATTACCTTTCATGAGTCTTACCTCTTCCATATTATGTTTTTCTGAATCGTTCATTTTTTTAGTTTTAAATCGAAAGCAAATCTATAATCAGACTCTTACTTTATAAACAGTAATACACGCGTCAGGACAAACATACGCACAGGCAGCACAACCAACACACGAATCAGGGTCGGCCATATTTGAATAATTATATCCTTTAGCATTTGCATCTTTTGATAGTGCCAAAACGTTTGATGGACAGGATACTACGCATAAATTGCAGCCTTTGCACCGTTCAACATCCACTACCACTGCTCCTTTTATTTTTGCCATTATATTATAATTTAAAATTGACTCGCAAATGTAATAAAATTTGAATAAACAAGTCTTTTTAAAGGATAGATTTTTATTTTTTTGTACTTATAAAAGTCTTATTTTGCCTGTGAAATTGAATTAAATAACAAATAAACAATAATTTATGAGAAATATTGAAAATAATAACCTTAAATTTTAATCATTTAATTTCAAAGTCCCAAAATAGTTAAATTAAGTGAGGAGTTTGTTGAATTTTGCTATTTTTATATAGACTGCTTACAATCTGAAACTAAAATCATTTGAGGTCGATAAATTAAACGCATTTTAACAATAATAGTTTTTTATTTACCAATGTTTGAAAGGTTTTATACTTAATTGTACATTATAATAACGCTTATCACCTGTAACTTCATCACCTAACCATGCTGGTTTTGAAAAGCTTGTAGTTTCGGATTCCAGTTCCAATTCGGCAATAGTTAAACCTTCATTTTTACCATAAAATTCGTCCACTTCGTATGTTTGGTTCTCAAATATAATTTCATAACGTGTTTTGTTGATAATGCCCGGATCACAAAGAGCGAGCAATTCCTGTGCTTCGTTATGCGGAATTTCTTTTTCCCATTCGTACCGACTTAATCCGGATTCGTTGCTTTTGCCTTTAATGGTTATATAGCCTTTATCGCCTTTGGTTCGGATACGCACAGTTCGTCCGGGTGAAGATGACAAATATCCCTGTGCAATGCGATAACTCTTCGATGCTAACGATTTGTATTCGCCTGTGACTAAAAATTTTCGTTCAATTTCCATATTTATTATACTAATGAGATAATATGCTAATGTGCAAATATGCTAATTTGTCAATTGATTATCATATTTGAAATGCATTGCTTTCATTAGCACATTTTCAAATTGACATATTAGCATATTAAAATTACCGGTTACAGACGCCAATATACGGACAATACTGACACACTTTTACATTTTCGGTTTGTACAAAAGGGATTTCAGGATTAAAAATTTCTTCCAAACATCCCGTTAAATGTTGCCGAAAATCATCTTTGTATTGTTCAAAATCCGTTACGGTTTCTTTTAATTCTTTGTTAAACAATTCGGTGTCAAAATCATCTTTAAACACATCACGGATATAATAAATACCCGGCATTATGGTTCTTCCATCCGCTTTTTTTTTGTAAAACAAGCCATATAAAAAGGTCTGTAACACAAATTTAGGACGGTTTTCTTTGTTATATTCAAAAACTTCATCCAGATTTTTGAATTCGAGTTTGCCTATTCCTGTTTTGTAATCGAGAATGCGCAAACATCCTTCTTTTTCGTCAATGCGGTCGATAAAACCTTTCAGGTTTACGTTTGTCTGTCCATTTTGAATTGGGAATTGAATCTTAAAAGGCTCTTCGGAATTGATATAACGGAACGGTGCATGATTTTTATCCACTTTTAGCACCTGCAAAATATATTTCCGAAGAACACTGGCTATAAGCAGATTATTTCCTTCGAGCGGAATTAATGCACCGGTCTTTCGTTTGAAATATTCGGAGTTGAAAGCACGAAGTATTTCGTTATCAATTAGTAAGGAACTTTTTATCAGTTCATCAAAATTATCTGGTAACATCATCTTGCCTTTAAAGGGCAAATATAAATTTTCCATAACTTTATGAAACAGACTCCCAAACATATTTGCTTCCACTGTTTCCATCACTTCGTCGGCTTGTTCTACATCTTCCACTTTGGTGAGGTAAAACTGCAACGGACAATCGATATAGGTATTGATAGAACTGGCCGAGAGTGATGGACTTTTTTCTTCTGACGATGTAAATTGGAACAATTTTTCCATCACTGCCGGTGTTTTCTCCACTTGAATGGCTTGGGCATTGCCAAAACCAATATCAAACGAAACGGTTTTCTTTTGAACTTTTACACC
>JADGPS010000062.1 GCA_017882285.1 Paludibacter sp.
ATAATATAGTCCAATTTCGACTTCGTCTTATTGTACTATTTATTTGTATGCATCGGCATTAACAACAGTAAACGTATAAAACAGTTTGGACTGTTTTATACGTACAATTGGTATAATTACAAATGAGAACACTCTTTTGGAGAACGAAGTTCCCAAAAGAGTGTTCTTACAGAATTTAAAACGTAGAAAAATAAAATTCTCAAAGGTGTTTCGTACTCATTGAGGTCAAATTACAAATTCGAAATAAGTTGTTTGAGTTTTGTTTCTGCCATTTTCAGATTATACCGGAAATTAATCAAACGTGTGTTCGATTGCACATAATCTTCCTGAGCAATATGAACTTCCAGTGAAGTTGATTGTCCAAGACGTAGTCGTTCTAAGCTGATTTTTATATTTTCCAGGGCAAGTTCATTATTTTCCGATTCTATTTCAAATAATCGTTGTTGATTTTCAAAATCAGTAAGTGTATTTTCCAGTAAAGTATTTACCTGTAATTTAATATTTTGAAGATCGAATTCGGCTGAAGCAGATTCAAGTTTGGCAACAGCGACTTTTCGGTTGTTTTCACCTGCACTAAACAGAGGAATAACAAGTGAACCCCCTACCTGAGGTCCCAAAGTACGACTTTGTGCAATGGATGCATTTGTATTGGTTGATTGCGAAAAGTAATACCCGGCTCTAAAGCCTACATTCGGAAGATAACCACTCTTGAATTCCTTTATGGCTAAACCGGCAATGTCAATTTGTTTTTGAAAAGATAAAATACTGGTGTTCGACGAATTTAGTTTCTGAATCAATTCTGTTTTATTCGGAGTATAATTAAGAGGAATAGAATCGGAAATTTCATACACCGATTCGGAAGATTGTCCTAATAACTGATTCAACGTCTTTTTAGCTTCAATGATGGCAAATTGTTGATTAATTAAATTTTCCAACGTAACATTCAAATCAATTTTTGCCTGAAGCAAATCAGTCTTAATAAGCGAACCGGCATTATAACCAGCCTGTGAAATTTTAACCCGATCTTTGTTGTAGTTCAATACTTCATTAATCGAAATTAATTGTTGTTTTTGCCTTACCACATCATAATAGGCAGTGATGACACTGAACATGGTTTGTAAAACTTTATCGCGGAACTGTATTTCACCAAGAGCTTGAATTTCACTCAATTTACTTTTAGTCACAAACATCTTTCCACCATCAAATAAAGTCCAGGTCAGTTCAGCTCCTGCTGTAACAGAACTGGTACTCAATGAAGGTGAGGTGACAGAAGAATCATCTACGTTTTTTTGAATCCTGTTATTCAGACTATAATTTCCGGAGCCGATAACTGCTACTGAAGGCAACATACCTGCATTGCCGGGAGTGTTATTCACTTTCGAAATTGCAGCACTCTTGTCGGCTACAAGTATGTCGAAGTTGTTTTTCAATGCCATATTGACAGCACTTTCTAAGGATAATGCTTCCTGAGCTTTTGCTGCAGGAAAAATTAGAATTAAAAAGAGTAAATAAACGAACTTCATCATCAATAGTTTTTTATCGTAATTCATTATTGAACTATTTTTTTAGTTTTAGTTGACAAAACAATATAGGTTACCGGTATCACAAATAAAGTCAGTATCAATGAAAAGAACAAACCTCCGACTACAACAATACCCAATGGAATACGACTGGTAGAACCTGCACCCAGTGCCAACGCAATAGGAAGCGCACCAAATATCGTTGCCAGTGAAGTCATTAATATCGGGCGGAAACGTGCTGCCGCCGATTCGAATGCTGCTACGCGCTTGTTCATTCCCAACTTTCGTTTTTGATTGGCAAATTCTACAATCAGAATACCATTCTTAGTAACGATACCAATCAACAAAATCATACCGATTTCGGAAAATATATTCAATGTTTGTCCAAATACCCAAAGTGAAAGCATGGCTCCTGCAATGGCCATTGGCACGGTAAGCATGATAATGAACGGATCGCGGAAACTTTCGAATTGGGCTGCCAGAATAAGATAAATAAGCAGCAATGCAAGTATCAATGCGAAAGAGATATTTGAATTACTTTCGGCAAAATCTCTTGATTGACCAGCCAAAGCAGTTGTAAAAGTGGGATCCAGCAGTTTATCCGATATTTTTTGCATTTCGGCTATTCCTTCCCCTAATGTTCTTCCTTCAGAGAGGTTGGCTGATACTGTGGCTGATTTATACCGGTTGAAATGATATAAAATCGGAGGTTTACTATTTTCTTGCATCGTAACCAGATTATCCAGCTGAATCATATTCCCTGTGCTCGAACGCACATATAAGGATGAAATATTTGCAGGAGTATTTCTGTCTTCACGTGCAACTTGTCCTATTACATAATATTGCCTGTTATTCCGTAAGAAATATCCGTACCTGCTCCCACTATAAGCCAAATCCAATGCATCCGATACGTCTTTCTCGTTTACACCAAGACTGTTGGCTTTTAAACGGTTCACTTTTATGTTTAACTCCGGTTTGTTGAATTTTAAATCAACATCCACATTCGTAAATACAGGATTTTTTTGTGCCTCCTCTATAAACTTTGGTAATATTGTTTGTATTTTATCAAAATCAAGATTCTGCAATACAAACTGTACAGGCAATCCTCTTGAGTTTGAAGTCGTGATGGTTGGTTCCTGACTTGCAGTAATACGGGCATCGGGAATACTATCATAAATTTTAGATAATTTTTTAGCCAACTCTTTTTGTGTTGTCTTTCTTTCAGCAGGATCGGAAAGAAAAGTCATGACATTTCCGGTATTTACACTGGAACTGTGACCTCCACCGTATCGTGCAAGTGTAAATTTTGCATCTGCTCCCAGATCACTGTTTATTTTTGCAACCTTATCTATTATATCTTTTGTAGTGGTGTATTCAGTTCCTTCTGGTGCAGTGATACTTGTACGGATATAACTATGGTCTTCATCAGGTGCCAGTTCAGATTTAATAGTGGAATAAATACTAACGATCAGCAATATACATATTCCCAAAATGGCAAAAGAAATCCATTTGTTGATAATAAAAAAGGATAAAAACCTTCTGTATTTTTTTTCTACCGCCAAAAAGAATGGCTCGGTAGCCGTATAAAATTTGGAATGGTGAATAGCCGAACCACCAAGAAAAACATTTAATACAGGGGTAAGTGTAAGTGATACAAAAGCCGAAATTAAAACAGCAGATGCCACCACAATTCCAAATTCCCGGAACAACCGTCCGGTGAATCCCTGTAAAAAGATAACCGGTATAAAAACAATGGCCAGTGTGAGTGAAGTTGAAACTACAGCAAAGAATATTTCGCGGGTACCTTCTTTGGCAGCCTGGTATTTGTCCATGCCCTTTTCTATTCGTTTGAAAATATTTTCGGTCACCACAATCCCATCATCCACCACCAGTCCTGTTGCCAGAACAATACCCAACAGGGAAAGCACATTGACCGAGAAGCCGAAGAGATACATCACAAAAAAGGTTCCTATGAGTGATACCGGAATATCAATCAGGGGTCGTATGGCAATAATCCAGTTTCGGAAGAATAAAAAGATAATCAACATTACCAGGAAAATAGCAATAAGCAGGGTTTCCAACACATCCGTGACCGATTGACGGACAAATATCGATTTATCGCGCCCGATATTCAGTTCCATTCCTTTTGGTAGATTCTGTTTTATCTGATCGAGCCGTTTGTAGAATTCATCGGCAATTTGTATATCGTTGGCTCCCGGTAACGGTATTAAAGCAAGCATGACACCGCTGTTGCCATTAATGGTTGAACCCGACTCTTCACTTTCAGGACCCAGTACAGCTTCGCCGATATCATTCAGCTTTACTACCTGATTGTCGGTTTGTTTAATAATCAGGTTATTGAAATCTGCTTCGGTTTCTAACCTGCCTGAAGTTTTCACAGTAAGTTCTGTGGCACCACCGCGAATTTTGCCTCCGGGCATTTCCACATTTTCTTTGGCAAGAGCCGTATTAATATCGGTTGCTGTGAGATTATAAGCAGTCATTTTACCCGGATCGAGCCACAGGCGCATAGCAGGTTTTTGTTGACCATAAATGGATACAGAGCTGACACCCGGAATAGTTTGCAGTTTTTCTAATAAAACATTTTCGGCATAATCACTCAGTTCAATGGCATTCATGGAACTACTCTGAGCTGTAAGCATGATAATAGGATCACCGTTAGCATCTGCTTTCGTTACAGTAGGAGGAGAATCAATATCCAGAGGCAAGCTTCTCATAGCCTGCGAAGTCTTATCCCGAACATCATTTGCCGCTTTTTCCAAATCGGCGCCCAGATTGAATTCAACCGTAATGGAACTTTGACCGGTAGACGATTGAGAAGAAATAGATTTCACACCTTCTATCCCGTTTATGTTCTTTTCCAACGGTTCGGTAATCTGTGATTCTATGATTTCGGCATTGGCTCCGGTATAGCTTGTCTGTACAGTAATAACAGGCGGATCAATAGCAGGGTAAAGACGTATACCCAGGAAACTGAAACCAACCGCTCCCATCAAAATAATGATCAGACTCACTACAATGGAACCTATCGGACGTTTAAGTGCTGTATCTGAAATCATCGTAGTTTATTTGTTATGGAAGAATAATTTAATTTTGAACCTTCTTTCAGAAAAAGCAATCCGGAAGTAATAATGGTGTCGCCGGGTTGAATGCCTTTGGTTATTTCAATGTTTGAAGCATTGCGAATGCCGGTTAGCACAGTAATAAAATGAGCTTTCCCTTTTTTAGCAACAATAATACTTTTGCTCTGTTCCTGAGGAATAATGGCCTGTGTAGGGATTAAAAGTGCATCTACATTTTCACTCAGTCTAAGCTGAACATTTGCAAATGCTCCGGGAATTAATAGTTTTGATTTACTGTTCACGATTGCTCTTACTTTGAGGTTACGGGTAGTAGCATCAATTCCTTGTTCGGTAGCAATTACGTTAGCTTCAAATTGTGAATCATCGTTATACATAGTGAATTTCACTTTCATGCCGCTTTTGATAACCGAACCATATTTTTCGGGAACGCTGAAATCGAGTTTTATTTTATTTTCGCTGCGAATAGTAGAAAGCAAAGTAGCCGGGGTAACAATGGCGCCCACGCTTATTTTTCGTAATCCAATCACTCCATCGAAAGGTGCCAGAACTTCTGTTTTGCGAATGAGTGTTTTTTGAACTTCAATATCTGCTTTAATTGAATTCACCAACAAAATGGTTTGGTCATAGTCATTTTGACTAATCCCGTTTGCTTTCAACAATTCGGATTGCCTTTTGTAAATTTGATCTTGAATGGCCAGTTGTGATTGTTGTTTCTTCAGGGTAGCCTGAAGGTCATCGTCAAATAGTTTCACCAATAAAGTACCTTTTCTTACAAATTTTCCCTCGGGTAAATTTAGTTTTACAACCCGTCCTGCCACTTCATTCTGAAGTGAAACTTCATCGAAAGCCAGTAACGAACCGGTTACCGAAATTTCATTGATAAGCAACGACGGCTTGACAATGTAAGCATCCACTTTTTTTTGTGCATTCGCTTTCGAATCAGAGCTTTTTGCTTTATCTGTTGGTTTTGTAAATGCCATTCTCAAAAAGAAGGCGAGTATGATTACAATAATTACGACAATCCAGATGGTTGATTTTTTTTTCATTGGGGAAATGGCTTTTATAATGTAATAAGATTTGATACTATAAGTGTGAGCATGGCATATAATTCGTTTTTTTGGCTCGTCGACAATCCTTTCATCGTGATGGCTGACAATTCGTCAAATGCTTTTTTAATATCCGGTATTACTTTTCGGGCTTTATCGGTGACGGACAATTCGTATTTACGTTTGTCGGTTTTGTTTGGTATGCGGTCAACATATCCATTCGACGACAGGTAATCAATAATCCGCACCACCTGAACTTTATCGCACGATAACTCGTGGGCAAGTTCCTGTTGTGTAATTCCATGTCCTGCATCGATCAGCAGTAACGGGTAAAAAGAACGATCAATATCGAGATGCGACAATTTGCCCTGTACAATATCCTGCGACATCTTGCTAATCTTTCCCATGATTCGTTCTACGGGTTCATTCATATTTGCTTTAGATACATTGGTGGTGCGATGGTTTAATCAGGTGGCAAAATTACGGAAATTTATTATAGTTATCAATGTTATCTATTATTTTAATAGAAATTTAATAATCTGTGTGTACTTTCAATTGTTGAATTTATAAACAATTGTAAAACTTTTTTTCTATTTTTGCATATTCAAATCCAAAAGTCATATTCTTATGGAAAATACCTCACTTTATTATCAATTAGCGCACGATTTTGCTTTGTTTACTAATCGTTCTATTTTTCTGACCGGAAAAGCCGGAACCGGGAAAACTACTTTTCTCCATAAATTAAAAACAGAAACAAAAAAACAAATGGCAGTGGTCGCTCCAACCGGTGTGGCTGCCATTAATGCTGGTGGAACAACCATGCATTCTTTTTTTCAATTGCCATTTACGCCTTTTATTCCTACAGTGGAAGGGCGAAAAAACCTCATTGAAAAAACAAAAATGCAAGGTCACAGACGAAAAGTATTGCAAGAACTTGAATTGCTGGTAATTGACGAAATAAGCATGGTACGTGCCGATGTTCTCGATGCGGTAGATACTATTTTACGTCATTTTCGATATCGAAATAATGAGCCCTTTGGTGGTGTTCAGGTCATTTTTATTGGAGATATGTTCCAGCTTTCGCCGGTTGCTATTGAAAGTGAATGGCGATTGTTATCCGATTATTATGCGAGTCCGTATTTCTTTCAAAGTCAGGTTATTATGCAACAACAACCGGTATACATTGAGTTTGACAAAATTTTTCGCCAAACAAATGCAGACTTTATAACTGTGCTGAACGAAGTGCGAAACAATTGTCTGTCGCCTGAAGGATTAGCGTTGCTTCAAAGTCGCTACAATCCCTTGTTTGTGCCACCGAAAGATGATACGTATATTACACTAACAACTCACAATTACAAAGCCGATAAAACCAATGCCGAGGAACTGGCGAAGCTGAAAGGAAAAACTTTTACATTCGAAGCTGAAATAAAAAGAGATTTTCCCGAAAAAAGCTATCCTACCGACAAAGAGCTGGTTTTGAAAATAGGAGCAAAAGTGATGTTTATCAAAAACGATAATCAAACTGTGCGACGTTTCTTTAACGGGAAAATTGGGGTCATCGAAGATATTGAAGACAATACTATCTTCGTCAAATGCCCCGAAGACACTGAGATTATTGAACTTAACAAAATGGTTTGGGAAAATCTGCGTTATTCTACCAACGAAATGACCAAACAAATTGATGAGGAAACCATTGGTACTTTTGAGCAGTTTCCATTACGATTGGCTTGGGCCATCACCATTCACAAAAGCCAGGGGTTGACATTTGATAAAGCAGTGATTGATGCCGGAGATGCTTTTGCAGCCGGACAAGTGTACGTGGCATTAAGCCGTTGCCGGTCGTTGGAAGGAATGGTGCTTTGGAGTAAAATAAATCCGTACAGCATTGAAAATGATCGAAAAATTGTTGAACATGAACGAAATAAGCTTGCAATTGAAGAGTTGGAAAAACAACTCTGTGAATCGCAAAATCAATTCAGAGCCTATGTATTGGGCTTACTTTTCGATTTCAAAACTTCTGTAGGTCATGCTTCCCGATTAGCCCGTGATGTAGAAGAAGTGAAAAGTTCGTTTAACGAAGAAACGATTCCTTTTCTGCAAAACATATTAAAACAAGCACAAAACCTGCAAGAAGTAGCAGCGAAATTTCAACATCAAATTCAAGCTATTCTCTGTTCAAATCCGGTAGATGAAGATTATCTACATGCACGTTTGACATCTGCCATGGAATTTTTCTCAACAAAAATTGAAAATTTAATAGAAACATTACGACAATCGCCTGCGTCAACAGATAGTCGCGAAAATGCAAGGGATTATAACGATCAGATTCGTAGTCATTTTGGATTTCTGGCACAAAAACTCTATGTATTAAAAGGGCTGAAACATCCGTTTTCAGTCGAAGATTATTTTGTGTTGAAAAATACCTTTTTATTACCCGAATTCAGCGTAAATGCTTATGCAAAAACAGTTTCAGGTAAAGCCATTACTTCACGAAACCAAAAGTTGTACATTCAGCTTCTTATTCTTCGCAACAAACTTTGTGAACCCGACGATTTGCCCATTTATTTAGTGGCAGGAAGCAAAACATTAGTAGAAATGGCCGATTATTTACCTCAAAATGAGAAAGATTTACTTCAAATCAGTGGTTTTGGACCAGCAAAAGTTGAAAAATATGGCAAGCAATTTTTAGAAGTAATTTTGGAATATTGCAAAGAACACAAGTTACAATCTTTGATGCACGAAAAAGAGAAGCGCAAAGAAAAAAAAGAGAAAAAACCGGTTGGTGAAACCATGCGAATTTCACTGGCCATGTATACCGAAGGCAAAACAATTGAAGAAATTGCTTTTACAAGAAATTTAAATAAAACCACCATCATAAGTCATCTCGAAAAATACGTGATTTCAGGTGAATTGGATATCAACGATTTCATTTCACCCAAAAAAAGGGAGAAAGCAGCTGATTTAATTCGCACCGGTACCGAAACCGGCTCAATTTTCGAAATGCTGAGTACATTTTTGGATTATACGGAAGTGAAGATGTTTATGGCGTGGCTGAGAGGTGGAAAAAAGTAAACAATTAATAGTGAACCCTTAATAAATGTAATTCGGTTATGAAAACTTTTATTATTTTTGCAGTCCTGAGTTTGCGGATAATTTTCAAATCAAAACAAGGACAAAATTCGCATCATTAGATTCAGTATATTAAATTCCAAATTACTGGGAAAATTATTCTCATTATTATTTACTTTTAAAAAATCAAATTATGAACAAAACATTAAAAAGTGTATTAATCGGATTAGGTATTTTGATAGCCATTTTGGTTATTATTTTGGTAGGATTCAGTTTTAAAATGAAATCAGAAATGAAGAAAATGCATGTTGTTGAAACAAAAGAAGTTGTACAAAACGTTTTTGCTGTGAATAATGGCTTTGTGAATATGTTTTTGGTAAAAGACAACGATGATTACATTGCCATTGATGCCGGAGCTGATGCAAAAGTGATTAAAGAAGAGCTGAAAAAGCTCAATATTGATACGGCTAAAGTCGTGGCTGTTTTCCTGACTCACAGCGATGGCGACCACACAGCGGCACTTTCAACATTTTCAAATGCAAAAATTTATCTGTCACGAGATGAAGAGCAAATGATTAACGGCAAAACCGCCAAAATGATGTTTAAGCACAACAGCATTTCACGAAAAGACTACACGTTACTTGACGACGGCCAAAAGATTTTAATCGGTAAAATACTGATTGCCTGTATTTCAACTCCAGGACACACACCCGGTTCCATGTCTTATCTGGTAAATGACAAATTTCTGTTTGTGGGTGACGCCTTTGGATTGAAAGACGGAAGAGTGGACAAACCAAATGCATTTTTTAGCAAAGACATGAAAACAGCCATCAAATCATTTGAAAAAATCAACAATCTGCCTACTGCTGAATATATTTTTACCGCACACACCGGTTACACTGATAATTATCGGAATGCGGTAAAAACGGTACTAAAATAAACGAATATATTTTTGAATTTTCATACTTATTCGCTAAAATTTTACACTTTAGGAATTAAAACAAAACAAGCTGAATAACTTGAAAGCATTCAGCCTGTTTTGTGAACTAAAAACTTCTTTTTAGTATTAAAACCTGACTCCCACCCTTAAATCAGCATACATAAAATGCAACGATTTATCGTAATTCAGTCGTGGATAAGATGAATAACTGCCTTGTAACTTCACAAAATAGTTTAACTTAGTAGTTGTTGTAAAATTTAAGCCACATTCAAATTGTGTGTGATGGCCTGAAACCGAACCAGGAACACCATCTACACTCAGGTTGCTTAGAAACAATCCATAACCTATAAATGGAATAATTTTTTTATTTTTTTTTGCCAGTTCGTGGCGTATAGTCCAACCGTAATTCAACATTCCAATCCGTTTTGATGAAGGATCATCGGGCAATAAAATGGTGTAACCCATTGGAATTGTCAAATACACTGCCGGTCTTTTTCCATCCAATCCTCCCAACTGCCAACCATAATCCGCTAAAATTCCAACTCCGCTTGTTGTCCGATTCATCAAAGCGGCATCAGTTGTGTAATTTCCATCAGTTCCCAAATATGAATGTTGGTAAAATGAATACCGGTATCCGAATTCAACGCTAATTTGATGCGGAATACGGAAATGCACTGAATCTTTTTGGGCAAAAAGAATACTTGAATTGAACGAGAGAAGAAGCGAAACGGTTGATATAAGAATATATTTTTTCATTCGATTTTTTTTTATTTGTAAAAATGAGAATATTGCATCTGATTTTCAGACACATATTATTTCTTGACGAAGATAAATGTAGTTGATAATGAATATCAAATGTAAATTATCAAAAATTCAATGTGGGTGGTGGGCGAGAGAAATCGACATAACTCAGACCGTCAGAAGTGGAGAAAGTTGATTCAAAAATTATTGTTTTGTCTTTATAACATGGAAAAGGCGGATTTACATTATAAATTGTTTCTTCACATTGTTGAAAATCACCAATTGAAACGCGATAAACAGACGATTGTTGATGTTCAAAAGTTGAAATTTGCGTAACAACCTGAGTTTGTTCTGTTGAAGAGTTTTGAGCTTTAAAACCTGGAGTAAATAAGCACAAAACGAAGCCAATCACCATGAGAATCTCAGGGATAAAAGTAGCCAATAAACCATTCTCAAACATTAACATAGTTTTGATTCACGAATTTGAGAGCCTTTTTGGGGACTCGAACCCCAGACCTATTCATTACGAATGAATTGCTCTACCAACTGAGCTAAAAAGGCAGTTAAATTTCAATTTGCGGTTGCAAATATAAGGTTTTTGTTCCTCTTACGAAATATTAAATATCAATTTTTTAAATTTCAGTTAACCGGATTCTCTCTGGAGAATTACCCTTGAATCCTGGAAATTCCAGATAATTACAATTGAAAAGCAGATTAAAAATTTACAAAAGCTGAATATTTGCAATTACAAACTTTCATAAAGCTGAACTAATAATTTACTCATTTTATCAACCATTGGTAAATTGTCGTCAGTATGAATGATGAAATCAGCAAGCGGAATTTTGATTTTATCGGAGAATTGATTTGACATTCTGGTCATAACTTGTTCAGGGGTAACACCATCTCGTTTGATAACGCGATTAATCCGAATTTGTTCCGAAGCTGTCATTAGCACCACCTTATCAACCAACACATTAAATCCACTCTCAAATAAAATTGCAGATTCCAAAAATAAGAATTTTTTTGATGAATGAAGTTCAATCCAATTTTTAAAATCATCTTTTACAACCGGATGAACGATTTCATTTAATTTGATGAGTAATTCTTTCTTTGAAAATACAATTTTAGCCAAGGCTGAACGATTCAATCCATTAGCACTATAAATCTCTTTTCCAAACAAATCAATTAATTGTTTTCGGATTAGCGGATGTTCATTTTGCAGCCTACGTGCTTCCAAATCTGAATCGTATACATCATACCCTTTAAGACGCAGATTTTCAGAGAGTGTTGTTTTTCCACTGCCAATTCCGCCGGTAATTCCTATGATTAAAGGATTTTTCATTATTGTTTTGCGTTCAGTGTTTCACGTTTCGCGTTAAATAATTCGAGTAATTCGTGATAATTAGTGAAATTCGTATTTAGAAACCAAAACTAAATCCAATCGTAATTGTCGTATTTTTGCCTTGCAAATAAGCAGGTGTGAATAAATCAAGATAACCCTGAGCCGTTTTGCGAACTTCACCAGCAATAGGAGTCGAAGTTAAATTGTAACCTTTAATATCACTGTAAACTACATTAATAATGGCATAAGCATTATTAATAATTTCATATTGGGCATTGAAAGCCAGCGAATTATTGCTCCAGGTAATATCACCTAATGATGGTTGACTTATAATTTTTGAAATAGCATCAACTCCCTGAGCATCACGGCGGAGATATATATATTCATTTCCATGTTTTGCATCGGTGAGCGAAAGGCTCAAATCCAACCCACGAAGCGGTTTGTATCGCATGGCAAGATAAATTTCCGCTGAATTATCGCCCAAATAACTACCTAAATTATAGCCATTTGAAGCCCATGTTAAAGCAGGAATAGAATGTTTGTAATTAATGATATTTGTATTTGTATATTCAGCTATTAAAGTCAAATTTTCAACAGGAAAATTGCACAGTTCAGCTCCTATTTTGTAAGATATTGGATTTCTTTCTTTGCTGCTCGGCAAAAACCTACTCCAGCTTATTTCGTCAGCATACACCGAAGTAAACAAATGCAGATGCTTGATATTCCTCGAACTAAAGTTTAAAAACACTTGCGAATTTTGATTCTCAAGACCCAAACCTTTGGTCAAAGTATGATCAATCGATTTATAAAAGGCAATTGGAATAAAATAAGCCGGTTGAACATCGGCTTCAGCATAAATAATCGAATTTCCAATCGACAAATTCAAGTTTTTCACAGGCGTAAATGTAAATAGATTCGCAGCAATAAACTTATTGGTCATGCGATATTGTTTTACATCCTGATTATCAAGATAAAAACGAGTTGAATCAATCACATTAGAAACCAACCAACCGTGGAAATACTGCATTTCGAACCATTTTGCCGGTTTCAAATGTAAAGTCAACATGGGGAATGAAGGGGTGCGACCGGAAAGAATATTGGACCCGTGATAATTATCGCCCCAAATGATATTGTCTTTTACCAAACCGATAGAACCCCAGTTCCATGAATATTTTATACCACCACGCGAATCGCTAAAGTCTCCACCAAGAGATGATTCTTTGTATTCATAACCGGGAAAATCGTTCAGATAAGTGGGTCGTGCCAAAAGCGGTCCGGCCACCTGAATATCGCGCAAACTGCCGTAAACACTTAAATTTTTTCCAATCATTGACTGAAAATCAACGCCATACCAACGTTTTGTTAAAGTTCCATTTCCATTGTATGAAATATCCATTCCTAACAAAGGTGTGATTCTGGCTCGAAACATAGCATCACGGTAATTAAATGCCGGTTGTATGAATGCAACATTAAGTTGGTCGTTTTTAATTAAATTCAGCTTCGAATCAGGTAATTTATCTTGTTCCAACGCAAATTCATTCAAAAAAAATCTTAATTCTTCCAGCTGACGTTTGTTTAAATCTTTATGAGTCTGAGCTTCAAACAGTTTTTCAGCAATGAAAGAACGTGAATATGGTTTTGCCACCGAATTCAATTCAATAATTCCATCCGTTGCCAATTCATCTAAATAATCGTAAATTCGGGTATAAGAAATGTGCTCCGGTATATCTTGTGCTGAAACGGCTAGAATAACGAATGTAAATAGGATTGAAAGGATTGAATTTTTTATGACCACGAATTAAACGAATTTAGAATTACTAATTGTAAAACCGGAATGTTTACTTTTTCAATTTGAATATCTTCAACGTTATAAACCTACCTGCCGCAGGCAAGCTTTCAACTTTTGAACTTTCAACTATTTCACATACATAATACTTGCCGATGAAGCAGCTGCAACAAACTTAGGATTATTAATTACCGCAAGACCGCTCAAATTTATTTGTCCATCATAGCAAATTAGATTCCATTCACCGACTGGAATTTGAAGCGGAACTGCTTTTCTGTTTCCGTTGTAAATCACCAGAATTTCTTTCCAAACTTCATCATTTACATGGTCTGTCAGCGTAAATGCAACAACATTTGGTGTGTGCATATCAACAAATTTCAGATGCTGCTGAACCATTTCCTGAGTTGGCATGCGGAAAGCTGCATGAGCTTTACGTAAAGAAATCAACCCTTTGTAATAATTGAAAATATCTTTGTAACTTGATTTTGAATTCCAGTCAATTTGGTTAATTGAATCAGGAGATTGATAGGAATTGTGAATCCCTTTTTTGTTCCGATACAACTCTTCTCCTGCATAAATAAAGGGAACACCTTGAGCCGTAAAAACAATCGTTTGAGCCAGTTTATTGAAACGAACCAATTCGTCATCGGTTGCATCGGCAGGTTTCGATTCTTTCAACTTATCTACCAGACACATATCGTCATGACACGAAACGTAATTGATAATTTGAGTCGGATTATTTACGTAAGGCTCTTTTGAATAAATCAGTTTAGAATAATCAATACTATTATGTTGTGTCGCTCCCACGATTCCAAATTTCACACTTTCTTCTAAACTGTCAATGCCTGAAACGAAACCCGGAATTTGCGAGTGCATCCAACTTCCTTTAAGCGCATCGCGAATATCGTCGCTAAATACGGCAATGTTATCTAACTGCTTTGCATTTTTCTTTATAGCTCGTTTTTCTTCAGCCAACGGTGATCCGGCAGCAGTCCAACCTTCGCCATACATAAAAATGGTAGGATCAATTTTATCCAAAGCAGCACGGATGGCATTCATGGTTTCAATATCGTGAATTCCCATCAAATCAAAACGAAAACCGTCCACATGATATTCGGTTGCCCAATAAACAACCGATTCAATCATAAATTTACGCATCATGGCACGTTCCGAAGCCGTTTCATTCCCGCAACCCGAAGCATTTGACCAGGTACTGTCAGCATTTTGGCGATAAAAATATCCCGGGGCCAATAAATCTAAATTTGAACCTTTTCCTTTCGAAGTATGATTATAAACCACATCCATAATTACCCGAATACCTGATTGGTGAAGCGATTGAACCATTTGTTTGAATTCGCGGATGCGTGTAACAGGATTATAAGGGTTCGTTGAATAACTTCCTTCGGGAACATTGTAATTCACAGGATCATAACCCCAATTGTACTTATTTTCATTTAGTTTTGTTTCATCAATCGAAGCAAAATCAAAAACAGGCAACAAATGAATATGTGTAATTCCCAATTCTTTCAAATGATCAATACCGGTAGCATCACCCGAAGAATCTTTAGTACCACGTTCGGTAAATGCCAGAAATTTTCCTTTGTGTTTCATCCCTGAATTAGAAGCAATTGAAAAATCACGTACATGCACTTCGTATAACATAATGTCGGTGAAGTTTTTAAGGGGTGGACGCACATCATTTTCCCAACCCGCAGGGTTTGTATCAGCAAAATCAATAATAGCAGCGCGTTTTCCGTTTACTCCGGTAGTTTTAACCCACATTCCGGGCGTTTCATCAAGCCATTTTTCTTCAATTTTAACCTGAAAAGTATAAAATTTCCCTTTCAGATCTTCATTCACTTTCAATGTCCATGTACCTTTTTCGGAACGACTCATATCCAGCGTTTTATAAGCGCCGCCTTCGTTTCCGTTATCGTAAAGTAAAATTTTTACTTTAGTAGCAGTAGGAGTCCAGACTCTGAATTTTGATGATTGAGCACTATATGTAAGTTCCAGATCATTCCCTTCGTAAACAGGATAATCGTCAAAAGATGCATATTTTGGTGTTGTAATACAAGCACTTAATACTCCTGAAATCAATAACATAAATAATGAATGTTTTTTCATAAATACTAAAGTTGATAAATTGAAAAATTAGTGACAAACATTTTAATAGATAACTAACTATTTTATTCCGTTTCTTTTCAAAAGTGCATCAATGGTTGGTTCTTGTCCGCGAAATCGTTTATACAAAATCATAGGATGTTCAGTTCCTCCTCTTTCCAATATGTTTTTACGGAATGAATCGGCTGTTTTTTTATCAAAAATACCATTTTTTTCGAAAACCGAAAATGCATCGGCATCTAACACTTCTGCCCATTTATAGCTATAATAACCTGCTGCATAACCACCTGAAAAAATGTGACTAAATGTTGGACTCATACCGGTGTTTGGTATCATTGGAATAATTTGTGTTGAAGCCATAGCTTCTTTTTCGTAGCTAATCACATCACCTTCAAAAGGTTTTTCGATAGTGTGCCAAGCCATGTCAAGATAACCGAAACTCAATTGACGCAAACAAAAATAAGCAATATTGAAGTTCTCCGAATCTTTAATTTTCTGTATCAATTCTGCCGGAATTTTTTCGCCGGTTTTGTAATTTACGGCAAATCCATCCAAAAATTCTTTTTCAGAAGCCCAGTTTTCCATAATCTGAGAAGGAAGTTCCACAAAATCGCGATAAACATTGGTTCCTGAAAGAGATTGATATGTGCATCTTGTCAACATTCCGTGCAATGAATGACCAAACTCATGCAAAAATGTTTTCACTTCGTCAAAAGTCAATAGTGCAGGTTTTGTGTCAGTTGGACGTGTAAAATTCATAACGATAGTAATTTGCGGACGACTATCGGTTTTTCCATCCAACCATTGTGCTTTAAAATCATTCATCCAGGCACCGGCACGTTTCCCGTCGCGTGGATGAAAGTCGGTATATAAAACAGCCAGAAAATTTCCTTTTTCGTCAGTTACGTCATACGCGTCAACTTCAGGATTATAAACCGGAATCTTCGTATTTTTGGTAAATTTAATTCCATACAAACGGGTTGCCAAACCGAAAACGCCTTTTTTTACATTTTCCAACTCAAAATAAGGTTTCAGCATTTCGTCGTTTAGAGTAAATTTTTCGTCTTTCAGTTTTTCTGAATAATAAGACCAATCCCAGGGTTGAACCTTGAAATAAGCACCATTTTTATCGGCATAAGCCTGAACTTCAGCGTATTCTTTTTCGGCAGCGGGTTTATAAGCTGACAGTAATTTGTCGAGTAAATCGTACACTTTCGTTTTATTTTCGGCCATACGATCTATCAGTTCATAATCGGCATACGATTTATAACCCAGCAAATTGGCAATTTTCAATCGGATATTAACAATTTTCCTGACATTTTCAAGGTTATCAAACTCGCCACCCAACATACATTTAGTGGTATTTGCCATGTACAATTCCCGACGCAAATCCCGATTGTCGGCATATTTCATAAACGGCACATAACAAGTGGTTTTCAGGTTGAGCAACCACCCTTTTCCCCCGACTTTTTTGGCATTCGAAGCCAGCATTTCCATAAAATCGGCAGGCAATCCGCTCAGCAAAGCTTTGTCAGTAATTAATATGCTGAATTTATTGGTTTCTTTCAATACATTTTGTCCGTATTGCAAAGTCAAAAGATTCAAATCCTTCGACAATTCACGGTAAATTTCTTTATCTGCTTTAGAAAGATTGGCTCCGTTATTAGCAAAACCATCGTATGTATCTTTCAGAAGCATTTGTTGCTCAGGTGTAAGTTTTAATTTGTCTTTTTGCAGATAAACTGCTTTCACACGGGCAAATAACTTTTCGTTTAAACGAATTGAATTTGAATGTTCGGTTACAAGTGGTGAAATCTTTTCAGCAATTGCCTGTAAATCATCGTTTGTTTCCGAGCCCAATAAGTTATAAAATGGTGAGCTGACTTTCGTGAGCAGCGAACCGGACTTTTCAAGCGAACCGATTGTATTTTCAAACGTTGGATTTTGCGAATTGTTAACAATAACATCGATTTCTGCAACATGTTGTTTCATGGCTTCCTGAAATGCCGGAAAATAATGTTCGGTTTTTATTATGTTGAAAGGAATGGTTTGATGCGGAGTTTTGTACGTTTCGAAAAACGGATTTCCGGCTAAAACCGAAGCAGCTACTGTTAATGCTGACATAAGTAATGTGATTTTTGAGTTTTTCATTATAAAAAATATGATTTTCAAGTATTTCGATTGGTTGGAAATTTCAAAACACAAATTTAAGAAAATCGTGTTTATTGTTTGATTAATTTTTGGAATGACTGAGTATCAGAAGTGACAATTTTCAGCACATAAATTCCTCTGGGTAAATCAGTTAAATCAATTATTCCGCTTTGAATAAATTGTTCGTTCTTTTTTAGAATGCGCCCATTCAGATCAGATACAAACCAGAATTTTACGCCAAGTTCTTGAGAATTAATATAAAAAATGCCATTAGACGGATTTGGATATGCCTGAATGGGATTAATATTTTTTATTAATGGATTTGAGAGTAATGTGTCATTGAACTGTAAATATCCAATTTGCATGCTTCTCGCTCTTTTAATTGCTATATTGTCGTTAAACATATAGGGTATAAATGAGGTAGTTAACTCACCGGTATTTCCTCCCCAAAATTCGTATTGGGATTGAATTGTATTTGCCTTATTTGAAGTAAAGTCTGAATAATTGATAGAAACCATTCCCCACCAGTCATTGTAAATTGGTTTAGAAAGCGTCTTTTTTAACAATACATTGTTCCCATCTTAACTATAATCATACCTAATATCATTTTCCCAAAACATGGTTTTCCAGTGCTGATAAGCTTCTGAAACAATTTGGCTATTATCATTATACTGATAATCAATTCGCTGTACATTTTCCCATAACGATGTATCGGAATTCCATTTTTTGTTTTTTTGAGTCTGAATTTGGTTTGAGTTGGAATTGTAATACCATTTTGTTAAATCAGAATTTATCCAAGCTGTTCCAATCTTTTGTTTTTGTATTTCCGAATCAAGAACTCCGTCGCTATTATAATGAAAAGTTGAAAACATTTGGCTTTTCAAAATGTCAGATTGATAAGCACTTATACTAATTGAATCTGATTTTCCATCCGTTAAATAGCTAAAATCGGTTATGATTGATAAATGCCACGTACCGTTTTGCCAACTGTATTCTTTCTTAAACCCCAACAAATTCCCGTTATATTGAAATTCGATTTTCTTTGTTGGAACTGCATTTGTACCGGAATACGAATTATGAATTTCTGATATCAACAAATCATAAGCATATTTATAATCAATAGTATAAGTCACATTCCATATAGAACTCCCCCAAGTTCGCTCTCGTTGGGTAATGCATTTATTTCCATCGTAAATCCATTCGGTCAGTGATTTTCGAATCCAGATATTGTCTTGTTGAAAAAATTTGCTTTCTATCACTATATTACCGGCATCATCATACAAGTACAAATAACGGAATGTGGAATCATTTTCAAAAACCTTTAATTCTGTAATTAAATGATTATCATTTGTTGATAAAACCAAATTCGGAATAAAAAAAGAAACCAAAGTTACAAGTAATAAACTTGAGATAATGTATTTCATTATGGGAAATTTATGTCAAAAATTTGTCAAAAATACATATAATAATTCAATGCTCCAAACTGTTTACTGATGAAGAATCTTACGCAGATTCAAGTCATAAATGCAACTTTTGATTAAAGATTGATATAGGGGCTGCTAAAGTACTTATTAATTTTATTGGGTCAATGTATTTCAGATTAATATCCTGTTAAGTTCTTGAACTAAAACAAATCGACTGAACTTCAATGTTTGAAATTCAGCCGA
>JADGPS010000063.1 GCA_017882285.1 Paludibacter sp.
TACGTAATCTGGCTTCGCGGCGAAAAACTGCTTTGGTCAAAGCGGAGAAGAAAAAGGAAAGTGAAAATTAATAATGGATTGGATTACTACTATTTATTACTAAAATAAAAGACATTAGAACAAAGAGGAAAGACAAAACCCAGTTTGTCAATTCTATGCGAAATTCAAAGTGAAATTTATATTCGACGTTTATTACTATATAAGCCACGAAAGCATCAAAACGACGATCCCGATAGCGTTCGACTGAGTCTTATAACCACCAAAGGATTTGATTAAATTAAAAGTCATTTAGATAAATTGGATATTTTGCAGGAAATTTAAATTAAATAAAAAATAATGTTTATCTTTGAAGCTGTAATCACTAAATTTTGTCGTTATGAAAGCCTCAAAAATAGTACATCGCAACGAAACGCGCATCCGCGTTGATTTTCCGTATAATCAGGAAATGGTTTCTAAACTGAGACAAATTGTTGATGCAAAGTGGAGCAAAACCATGGGTGCATGGCATGTGCCGTATACGTCAGAGGCGTTTGGGCAATTGAAAACTTTGTTTCCAGAATTGGAATATGAAACAAGAGAAATAAAGGAAATAGAGGAAATAAATGGAAATACGATAGAAATAAATGGAAATAAAATAGAAATAAAAGAAATAGAGGAGGAAAAACGAAAAACTAAATTACCGGTAATATCAAATCGCGGCGTGCGCGGAATATCAACATCAAACAATATAACTATTGAAATAACGGAAAAACATGTTTTTTTGAAAATTCCTAAAAACGAGACGGATATTCAATATATTCGTTCCTTTAAATATGTGCGTTGGGACAGCCTCAATTACTGTTGGTCGATACCGAACTTAGGGAAAAATGCTGAGAAAATAAAAGCTTATTTTCTTGACCGGAATGCCACAGTAACCGACTATAGTGCCAAAATCGAAAAAAACATTGGTAATGCAGTTACTTTTACCCGAAATGAGATGGTGGTGGTAAATGCATCGAACCGATTGTTGAAACTTTATTTCAGTTATCAAAAAGAAATAGTGGCTGAAATAAAGAAAATACCTTACTGTAAGTGGAATGGCGACGAAAATTGTTGGGAAATCCCTTATTCGGAAAAATTCATGAACGAAGTTAACGGTATAGCCGAACTTTACTCACTCGATTTTATTTACCGTGAGGAAACGAAATCGAAAGTAAAACCCCGTACTTCGCGTCACGATATTGAGAACTTCCGCGAATGCCCGCAAGAATACATTGCCAAACTGAAGGAGCTGCGATACAGTAAAAATACGTTAGACACGTATAAACATATGTTCGAAGAGTTTATCAATCATTATCCGGGCACCGAGCCAGAAGAAATTACGGATGTGATGATAGTTGATTTTCTACGTTATCTGGTCAATGAACGTAATATATCGGGCTCCTACCAAAACCAATCGATAAATTCCATTAAGTTTTACTACGAACGAGTGCTGGGTGGTCAGCGAAAAATTTATACCATCGACCGTCCACGAAAAGAGAAGTTTCTGCCCGAAGTGCTGAGTGAAGAAGAAGTGGTAAAAATTTTGAACGCTACCGAAAATCTGAAACACAAGGCGATATTTATGACCATTTATTCGGCCGGACTACGAATTGGTGAACTGATAAACCTCCGGATAAAAGATATTGACAGCAACCGAATGCAAATTCGTGTGGAGCAAGCTAAGGGTAAAAAAGACCGGTATACGTTGCTGGGAAATAAAACGCTGGAAATATTGCGTAAATACGTGGTTGAATATAAGCCAAAAGTATGGTTGTTTGAAGGTTTGAAAGGAGAACAGTATTCTACAAGCAGTATTCAAGCTAATCTAAAAATCGCTGTGGACAAAGTAGGAATAAGAAAACGTATTACTGTGCATACTTTGCGACACAGTTTTGCCACTCACTTGCTGGAAGCCGGCACCGACATTCGCTATATTCAAAGTTTACTGGGACATCAAAACAGCAAAACTACAGAGATTTACACGCATATAACCACCAAAGGTTTCGAGCAAATAAAGAGTCCGTTGGATAAGTTGGATATTAATTAAATAATATGTTGTTAATGTAAAATATAATATCTATCTTTGGAAAATATTTAATTAAAAAACAAAAATTACATCAATAATAAATATCATTAACAAGTTGGATATACCCAGTAGTGTTAATGTTAATGGTTTTATTTGTTTGCTGTTATTCAGCACAATAAATAAATCGGAAACTACAACTAAATGCGATATATACCCAGTTAACTGGGCATATCCATTTTCAACTGGGTATATACATGTGTTATGTGTAAGTGTAAAAAAAGAAAAGAGAGCTGTGTTTCGACACTGATTCGAAAATAAAAAGAAGTTATTATGAAATCAACTTTGTTGAAAATATTCATTTTTCAGTTATTCGTACTGACAACTTTTTTTAGTTGTAAGCCGACAACGGCAGAACCAAATATAGAAAAAGTGATTACCGATTTGACAGACAAGTTCTCTCAATTACCGAGAGGGAAATCAAATCAATCTGACTATTATAAACTTGTACGCTCTGTGACAAATGGTGAATGTAATTTTCAACTACAGTTGCGTTCTACTCCTGACAGTATTAAGGAAAAACAACAAATTATCATTCTCATAAACCAGAAAAACGAGTGCTATGCAATTCCGTTCTTTTCAAACAAATACTTTGACTATTGGAACTTTGAATTTGACAAACCAATTAAGGGAGTAAAAAAGACGAACACGACTTTTGAGAAAGAATTCACTAAAGCAATAAATACTTTAAACCTAAACGACACCCTCGAAACTTCTTCAAAAGTCATTGATGAACTTTTTAAATCATTGCTAAATTGTGAACAAATAAAAGAAACTGATAGCATTCATTTTGAAGGATTATCACTTACTAATTGCTATGACCAACCAAATGAGAATTTTGATAGTTGTTGGATTAGACAGAGAAAGAACTTTAATTCTATAAAACGATTAATTCACCCAAGTAAAAGTTATTACAATTACAATGCATATTTGGACAACCAGAATTCGCGAATTTATCAAATAGTTAATCAAGAGAAGGATAGATGGAAGAAAATGAAACCTTCAATTAAAATGTACAGACAAGGTTGTAATTTTCGGGGAGGTAATGATTTGCCAAATTTCAAGACAAAAAACAAACATATTAAGAACTAAACACCTAACACATAACACACGCCTATGCTCACCTGCTGGTTGACATGCACTTAGCAGTATTTGCTCCCGCATTCACTTTTTCGCTTTGCGAAAGTGAAGCTCCCGCAAACCGCAGGTGCGCATAGCCTCGGTCGTTACCTGCAAGTTTAAAAAATGAAAAAAGACATGAGAAAACTAACTTATTTACTGACAATTATACTTGGACTTCTTTCTGCTTGCAATTCAAAAAACAGTTCGACTTCAAGACTTCTTGTTAAACCTGAAGTTATTGAAGAACTAAAATATCAAAAAGCTGAAATAGACTCGTTTTATAGTAGAAATAAAGACAACGTTTTAATCTTTGTGAAGCCTGAAAATAAAGAGAATGTTATACAGGTTCTAGCCAACAACGAACCTGAAAATATTGAGAGAACTTTTAATGTATTGAAAAACAGCTTGGGGAATATTATCACAATATCTGAATTGCCATTTTCGAAAAGTGGTGATTGGTGTATTGTATGGACATACTATTTCGACAAAAATGGAAAAACATTTGCTTTCGAGAAACAAACTAATTTCTTTAACAGCAATTGTACGGAAGGTGTTGCATATGAAACTGAAACTAAATTTTTCAACAGCAACTTTGACCAAATATTCAGAAATTACAAACTTGTAGACATTAACAACAAACCACTAAATAAAGACAGCTGTTCACGTTTTTACGACTACAAATACGAAGTTTTGGCTAATGTTGACGATTATTTGAAAATAAACAAAATAAAAACCAGCAGGTAACACACGCCTATGTTCATTGGCTGGCTGACGTGCAATTTGGAGGTTTTGCTCCCGCATTCACTTTGTCGTTCCACGACAGCGAACGCTCCCGCAAACCGCCAAATGCCCATAGCCTCGGTCGTTAGGGGTAAATTAAAAAAAATACAAACTATGGACAAACCAATATTAAAAATTAGCTACGATGCATTCGCTTCAAATTTTGAAATTGAAGACTTTACCCATATTGAAGACTTTAAAACAGATTTAGAAAAAGAATACAGTTACTTCATTAAACCTAGACCAGTTGGAAGAGGTGGAGGAGCATATGAATTAGTCATAGAATTTCTTTTAAACACTGACTTGAAAACATATCTTTCTATTGTTGGTGGTTATCTTGGAGGCAAGGTTATTGACAAATTTGTTGACCCAAAACTTGAACAATATCTGTTTAAACCATTTTTCAACTTTTACAAAAGTTTTAGTGAGAAGCACGGAAGGGTCGAAATCTGTGAGTTTAAAATAGAACTCTACAATTCAAAAATCATAATATACAAAATTGAGGAACTTTCTGTGGTTGACACATTTGAAAAAATATTAGAAACAATCTATCTGAAATTAGAAAATATAGTTATTGAAGACGAATTTCCGTCAGAAATTACTATTCCTGTATTTGCAGACGTTATGAATGAAAATGTGGTCTACCGACCACCATTGGGAATGGAGGAAACAAAAGAAAACATAACAAAAGAGGACTATTTCAAACTTTGGAAATTAGACTATGAATATATACACGGACAAAGGATATACGACCTTGTAAACAATACTTTAATCGAGAATGCAAAGTTCATTACAGAAGATGAATATTATACAAGACAATGAAGAATAATCTACCCCTAACACACCCCAGCTGCCGCACGATTGTATCGTGTGGGAATAGCATAACAAAGAGGGGACATGGTATGATGATAATCGATGCAGTACCGATAAATAGGTATATTCACTTCGTTGCGATTTGCAATTGTTTTATTCAAAAGTTAAAACTTCTTCTGTTTCCTTACCAAGTTACTTAAAATATACTTTGTTTTTACAGGATTAAATAAAATGATATATTTGCAAAAAATAAATCAAATTAGTAGTGGGTAGTTTTCAGTTATCAGTTATCAGTTATCAGTTTGTAAAGTTTGAAAGTTTGTAAAGTAAGATAAATAGGGATGTTGTAAGCTCCATTTGCTCTTTTGTCTTTTGTCTTTGTTCTATGAATAAATAAACTAAAATCAAAAAAACATGAAAACGAAACAATTAATTTTAAAAACATTGACGGGAATAATCGGTTTATTCGCTGTTAATTCGTGCGTAACCATTCCTAAGGGAGCAACGGCAATTACGCCTTTTGATAAGGGAAAATACTTAGGTACGTGGTATGAAATTGCACGTATGGATTTTAAATTCGAACGTAATTTGAATCAAACCACGGCGAACTATTCGTTGAATGCCAATGGAAGTATTAAAGTGTTGAACAGGGGTTTTAATTACAAAACAGGTAAATGGAGTGAAGCTGTCGGTAAGGCAAAATTTGCCGGAGATCCGAATGTGGCGCGGCTTAAAGTATCTTTTTTCGGACCCTTTTACGGAGGTTATAACGTGCTTGCGTTAGACCCGGACTATAAGTATGCTTTGATCGCCGGTAATAATACGGGTTATATGTGGATACTTTCACGAATGAAAACAATTCCGGAAGATATAAAGCAAAATTATCTGAAGCTGGCAAAAGGACTTGGCTTTAATATCGATGCACTCATCTGGGTTGAGCAGCATAAATAATATTCCTGAACAGGTGAAGGATGAATGTCTTTTTTATTCATTTAATCATTAGCCCTTTTTATAGCATTATTGTGTTTGATTCTGTTTTGATAAGGGAAAATGAAAGTGTAACATTTTCAATTTATTTAAAATCAGAGAAAAAAATTGATAATTTTCTCCCTTATGTAGTGAATAGACCATTAATTGAGGGTGATATTTTCATGAAAGATTATACTATAATATTAAAAAACGAACAAAAGCCAATAATCGATTACTTTCCAACTCCAATTCCACTAATTATACGAATAGTATCAATAATCGTAGTTGCATCAATTCTTATTTTTTTAGCAGTCATGTTTATTCAGTATTTAATAGAATGGCTAAGATACTATTCTTGGAAAAGGAACTATTTAGCAGACTTTAAGAACTATGTAAATATTGAACTTTTAAAAAACGAAAATAATCTATTTAATACCAAATGGGAAATAGAATATTTCAAAGAAAGAACAAATAAAATTATAGAAGACCCATGGATTTTAGAAGACAAATATTGGGATCATTTTAAAGGGAAAAAAGTACCTGTGAGATATGTAGAAATAAATTCATGGAAAAGTTTTATTGGATATGCATTCTTACTTATTATTGAAATTGCGATATTTTCATTGATTATACTGACAATACTAAAAAAATAACTTCACATAACACACGCTCTTAGGTTTGCATAGAAATAGAATTTTGGGAAGCGAGGTTAATTTCTGTACTTTTGTTGTAAAAAAGCAAGGAATAACCCATAGACCGTTTGGAATGTGTGAATTATATAATTTTTACACAAAATTATGTAACAATTAAGTCCTTAAAGTTACTGAACTTTGTCACAAATATAGCATCTAAAAATCAACACATTAAGCAGGATTATTGTACTTCTAAATACATATCACAAACCATTAAACTCAAAAAAAAATGAAAACAATTAAATTTTATGCAATTATTGCAGCACTCGTATTTGTAACGGCATCGTGTGTTGAGAATTCAACAAAATACAAAGCCGCAGTTGCTCAACGTGATTCAATTGCAATGGAAAAGCAAGCGTTAGATTCCAATTACAACCGATCACTTGTCATTCTGAACGACATTGAAAACGGATTCTCAGAGATTAATCAAACTGAAAAAGAAATGAAGGTTAACCTCAAAGGAGTAGAAGGTAAAACAACCAACAAAAGACAACTGATAGCAGCTCAAATGACTGCGATAAAACAGGGCATCGAACAAAACAAAGCAAAAATTGCAGAACTACGGCATCTGGCGGCTAAAAACGGAAAAGCAAACATCATGCTGACCGAAACAATCAAACGTCTGCAAACCGAAATGGATGAAAAAACTGTCCAAATTCAATCCTTACAGGCAGAGCTCGAACAGAAAAACATCAAAATCACTGAGCTTAACACTACTGTGACTGTTCAGAGCAAAAATATTGCTGACCAGCAAAATGTGATGGACCAGCAAAAATCTACGATAAAGGGACAGGACACGGATCTCAATACAGTATGGTACTGTGTTGCCTCGTCTAAAAAACTCAAAGAAGCCAAGGTTATTACAGGTGGCGGACTCTTTCAGAGCAAAAAAGTCATGACTGATCAATTCGATATGAATGCCTTTACACAGGTTGACTTGAGAAGTATTTCGTCTATACCTACCAATAGCAGAAATATAAAGTTCCTATCGGTGCATCCAAAAGACAGTTATAATCTGGTAACGGGTGCCGACAAGAAAATCACTATCGAAATTACCAATCCTTCAAAATTCTGGAGTGTATCAAAATATTTAGTTGTACAAATATAGTTTTATTGTAAAAAAACAGTATTTAGATAGATGACCTTAATAAAATGAGAAAAGTTTGGCATTGGTCGGCGGGATGTAATAAATCCCAACAACTGCGCGAAACTTTTTTCATTTAAAGAAGTAAGTATATCCGGCAGGTCTGGTAAATAAAAAGAGTTGTACTTATTTATTCTTACGACCCCACAGCATTTGCTTTGTGGTTGATTTATTTTACACATTTGTCAAGAAAAAACGGTTGAAATATGAATTTGTAACCCTTTTTTTCTGTAATTTTGCGTCTTAATTTATAAATCCAACCCTTATGAACATCACCGACCGTTTTCTGAAGTATGTGAGCTTTACCACTACTTCCGACGAAAACACCAACATGACTCCCAGCACGCCGGGACAAATGACATTTGCTAAATTTTTGGTAGAAGAACTTACTTCCATTGGATTGCACGAAGTGGAATTAGACACAAACGGTTATATAATGGCTACTCTTCCTGCCAATACCGATAAAAATATCCCAACAATTGGCTTTATTGCCCACATGGATACCAGTCCCGATATGAGCGGAAGAAATGTAAAACCTCGTATTGTTCAAAATTATGATGGTAAGGATATTTTACTCAATGAAGAAAAAGCGATTGTTTTTGAAACAGTGAAATATCCCGAAATACTTCAGTATAAAGGCCAGGACATTATCGTTACCGACGGAACCACTTTGCTTGGTGCCGATGACAAAGCCGGTTTGGCAGAAATTGTAACAGCCATGGAATACCTGATTGCTCATCCCGAAATTAAACATGGAAAAATACGCGTTGGTTTTACTCCGGATGAAGAAATTGGCCAGGGTGCCGATCATTTTGATGTGCCGAAATTTGCCTGTGAATGGGCTTACACCATGGATGGAGGTGAAATAGGAGAACTTGAATACGAAAACTTCAACGCAGCAGGAGCTAAAGTTCATTTCAAAGGAACCAATGTTCATCCGGGATATGCATACCATAAAATGATTAATTCGATGCGCATTGCACAACAATTTATAGGAATGATTCCCCGTCACGAAACTCCCGAACATACCGAAGGCTATGAAGGTTTCTATCATCTAACCAACATGGAAGGAACCGTTGAGAAAACAACCTTGAGTTACATAATTCGTGATCATGATCGCGACCGTTTTGAACGCCGGAAGAAAGAGATACAACATTTGGTCAATAAAATCAATGCTGAATTTGGAGAAAATACAGCCACATTGGAGCTTAAAGATCAATATTATAATATGCGTGAAAAAATTGAACCGGTTATGCACATAATCGATCTGGCATTTGAAGCAATGCAAGAAGTTGGTGTTACTCCAAACGTTAAACCAATTCGTGGTGGAACCGATGGCGCACGACTTTCGTTCGAAGGATTACCTTGTCCGAACATCTTTGCAGGGGGACATAATTTCCACGGACGCTTCGAATATGTTCCTGTTCAATCCATGGAAAAAGCCATGATGGTGGTTGTCAAAATTGTGGAAAACTTAGCAAAGAAATAAATAAGCCCCAAAATCCCTTAAAGGGGACTTAAAGACTTATTCTCTTATAAAATTTAAAAATAATCAATAAATATGCTTATCAAAAGTCCCCCTTTAGGGGGATTTAGGGGGCTGGAATTCATTCTATGAAAACTACACCATTTACTAACAATCACATTGCTCTGGGAGCAAAAATGCACGAGTTTGCAGGTTACAACATGCCTATCGAATATAGCGGAATCAACGATGAACATTTGACCGTTCGAAATGCTGTCGGTGTTTTTGATGTTTCGCACATGGGTGAATTTTGGGTGAAAGGTCCTCATGCGTTGGCTTTTCTTCAAAAAGTTACTTCAAATGACGTTTCGGCTCTTACTATCGGAAAAGCCCAATATTCATGCTTTCCAAACGGGAAAGGCGGCATTGTCGACGATTTGCTGGTTTATCATTTCGAACCGGAAAAATATCTGTTGGTCGTAAATGCTTCCAACATTGAAAAAGACTGGAACTGGTGCGTTGAAAACAATACCGAAGGCGCTGAACTTGAGAATGCTTCGGATTGGATGGCTCAACTTGCTGTTCAGGGACCAAAAGCAACTGAATTACTTCAGAAACTTACCACAGTCGATCTTTCTCAAATTCCGTATTACAGCTTTGCTGTAGGCGATTTTGCCGGCGTTGAAAATGTAATTTTATCGAATACGGGCTATACAGGTGCCGGAGGTTTTGAATTATATTTTTATCCTGAATCGGGTGAAAAAATCTGGAATGCCCTTTTCACTACCGGTGCTGAATACGGAATTAAACCAATCGGTTTAGGTGCACGTGATTCGTTGCGTCTGGAAAAAGGATTTACGCTTTATGGAAACGATATCGACGATACTACCTCGCCTATTGAAGCCGGATTGGGCTGGATTACCAAATTTGTGGATGGGAAAAACTTTATCGACCGCCCTTTGCTTCAAAAACAAAAAACTGAAGGCGTAAGTCGTAAATTAGTTCGTTTTGAGTTGAAAGAACGTGGCATTCCACGTCATGGTTACGAAATTGTGAACGAATCGGGTGAAAAAATTGGTGAAGTAACATCCGGAACGATGCTTCCCGACAGTAAAAAAGGAATTGGAATGGGCTATGTTCGAGCTGCATACAGCAAACCGGGTTCAATTGTTTTTATTCAAATCAGATCGAAAAATCTGGAAGCAATCGTTGTAAAATAGAATAATAAGACAAAATAAAAACTGTCATTAACGCTACGTTAATGACAGTTTCTTTTTATGATCAATTATTAGATACGGTATTAAAGTCTTGCTAAATTCTGAGTTGTAATTTGTTCTTCCACGATAGCGTCAAGAACAGCAATTGCCGTCATATTTACAATATCCCGAACTGAACTTTCAACATCAAGAATATGAATTGGTTTATTCAATCCCATTTGTATCGGACCGATAGTTTCGGCTAATCCCATTTCAATCAACATTTTATAAGCGACATTGGCAGAACTTAAATTCGGAAAAATCAAGGTATTTACATTCTTTCCGCTCAGTTTTGAAAATGGGAATTTTTTATCTCTTAAATCCTTATTCAAAGCGAAAGTAACCTGCATTTCTCCATCCACTATCATATCAGGATATTTTTCGTGTAATGTTTCTACAACCAAATGTACACTTGCCGGACTTCCCAGTTTATCAGAACCAAAGTTCGAGTAGGATAGCATAGCCATTACCGGTTCATGAGCAAAGAACTTAACTGTATCATGAGTCAATTTAGCAATGTCAATCAAAGTTTCTGTTGTTGGATGACGATTGAAAAGTGTATCTGCCAGAAAGAAAGTACCTTTTTTGGTATTCATTATGTGCATAGCTGCCATATATTTCAAGCCTTTGCGCAATCCGATAACATCTTTTGCTGCTTGAATTGAATCTGCATATTTGGTATAAACTCCTGTAATTAAAGCATCTGCTTCACCGGTCTCAACCATCATCATTCCGAAATAGTTACGTTCGTACATTTTTTCGTACGCTTCGTCGAAAGTCATGCCCTCACGACTTCTTTTTTCAGAAAGAATCTTAGCATATCTGATTCTGCGTTTTTCCTCTCTATCGTGACGAAGATTAACGATTTCAATTCCGGTCAGATCAATATCATTTTCAGCAGCAATACTGGCAATTTTTTCTTCGTTTCCGATTAAAATCGGGAAACAAATACCCTCTGCAAAAGCCGACTCCGCTGCTTTAATCATATTTTTATGATTTGACTCAGAGAATACAACCCGTTTTGGATTTTGTTTGGCAGTTTCGTAAAAATGACGAAGCATTTTATTGTCGCTTCCCATCATTGAGCGAAGTTTATCATTGTAAGCGTCCCAGTCGGTAATTTCTATACGGGCTACTCCCGATTCAATTGCTGCACGTGCCACAGCCGGAGCTACGATAGTCAACAAACGAGGATCGAGTGGTTTTGGAATGATGTAATCTCGTCCAAAGCTTAATCGTTTAAGATTATAAGCAGCGTTAACAATATCCGGAACCGGTTTTTTTGTCAACTCGGCAATTGCTTTTACAGCGGCTACTTTCATTTCTTCGTTGATAGACTTAGCTCTAACATCCAAAGCTCCACGGAAAATATACGGGAATCCCAACACATTATTGATCTGATTCGGATGATCAGACCGTCCGGTTGCAAAAATAATGTCTTGACGGGCTGACATTGCATCTTCGAACGAAATCTCTGGATTTGGATTTGCCAATGCAAAAACAATTGGATTTGCATTCATTGTGCGAACCATTTCTTTAGTAAGTACTCCGGCAATTGATAATCCCAAAAACACATCGGAATCAACTACCGCTTCGGCCAAAGTTGAGATAGTACGATCAGTTGCAAATGGTTTTTTGCGTGAATTCAAATCTGTACGTTGTTTATTTATAACGCCCTTTGAATCAACCATAACTATATTTTCAAGTTTTGCACCAAGCCTCATATATAATTTTGTACATGAATTTGCTGCAGCGCCGGCTCCGTTTACAACAATTTTTACATCTTCAATTTTTTTGCCAACTATTTCAAGAGCATTAATTAATCCTGCAGACGAAATAATAGCTGTACCATGTTGATCGTCGTGCATAAGCGGAATATCCAACTCGGCTCTAAGACGTTCTTCAATCTCGAAACACTCGGGAGCTTTAATATCTTCCAGATTAATACCACCAAAAGTAGGTGCAATTGCTTTTACAACCTGAATGAATTTTTCAGGATCAGTTTCATTCACCTCAATGTCAAACACATCAATTCCGGCAAAGATTTTAAACAATAAACCTTTCCCTTCCATAACCGGTTTTCCGGCTAAAGGACCAATATTACCCAATCCCAAAACGGCTGTACCATTGGAAATTACCGCTACCAGATTTCCTTTTGCTGTATATTCGTAAGCTTTATTCGGGTCTTTTTCAATTTCTAAACAGGGTTCGGCAACTCCCGGTGAATAAGCCAATGATAAATCACGTTGCGAACTGTAAGGTTTAGTTGGGACTACCTCAATTTTTCCGGGCTTGCCCTGTGAATGATAGAGAAGAGCATCTTCTCTTGTTAATTTTGCCATAATTTATATGAATTGAAATTGATAGGAGATTTTTTAGAAATTATTGCAAAATTACAAATTAAAATGTCAATATGAAATTAATTTGCAATATTTAATCACAGAAAAATCACTTTTCAAAATGAATATTTAAATGAAATTATTTTGTTTAACACTCCGAAACGACTGAAAAAATTGTACTTGTCTAAATAATATGTACTTTTACAATAGAATTAACTATGTTCGATACATACAAAACCATCATCGCTCCCACAGAAGGAATCTACAAAGAAAAGGGCAGTAAATTTCTGTCATTTGCCATTCCTGTGAACAATAGTGACGAGGTAAAGGAGTTGGTTAAAAACTATCGGAAAGAGTACTATGATTCCCGTCACGTGTGTTATGCTTATATGCTCGGAGCAGAACGCAAAGAATGGCGTGCAAACGATGACGGCGAACCTTCTGGAACTGCAGGCCGTCCGATTCTTGGACAAATAAACTCGCGTGAACTTACAAATATTTTGGTGGTTGTGGTTCGGTATTTCGGTGGAATTCTGCTTGGCACAGGCGGATTAGTCGTAGCTTACAAAGAAGCTGTTGCCGATGCGCTGAATCAAGCCGAAATCATTGAAAGAACTGTGGACGAAACCATTAGTATCAATTTCGATTATATGCTTATAAATGAAGTGATGAAAATCATTAAAGATACTAATACGAAAATTTTTTCCCAGAATTTTGACAACCTTTGCTCGATGCAACTATCTATCCATAAACAAGATGTCAAATTACTAATCAAAAAACTTGAAAAAATTAATAGCTTGACAATAAAAAATCAATCACAATAAAAGCTTGAATTTTCATTTCATTATTCCAAATAAAACGACTATCTTTGTAGTTGAAAATGAGAACGAGAAATTTTAAATATTTTTTCGAACAAAGCAACTCGATGCCAACCAGTTGTATAGAAAAGTTGCCCCTAAGAAATTCAAAAAAAACCAATATAAACCGGCATCGGATTTGTGTTGGTTTTTTTGTTATACAAAACAACCCCTAACCCCTAAAGGGGAATGAAAGAGTGTAAATAAGAATGTTAATACGTTTTAAAAAATACAAACTAACTAAAGCCCCTTTAGGGTTTGGGGTCAATATTATGAGCAATAACAGTTTAGTATCTATTTCCGATTACAGCAAAGAAGAGATCATGTCCATTCTCGATTCGGCCGCTGAATTTGAAGCCAATCCAAACCGCAAAACTCTGGATGGAAAAGTAATTGCCACCCTGTTTTTCGAACCTTCCACCCGCACACGGTTAAGCTTTGAAACTGCCGTTATCAGGCTCGGCGGTTCTATTATCGGTTTTTCGGATGCGGCTACGAGCAGCTCGTCGAAAGGTGAAACGCTGAACGACACCATTCACATGGTGAGTTGTTATGCCGATGCCATTGTGATGCGTCATCCGCTTGAAGGGGCAGCGCGCTATGCAGCCGAAGTTTCGCCGGTTCCCATTATCAATGCCGGAGATGGAGCCAATCAGCATCCTTCACAGACTTTACTCGACTTGTATTCTATTCTGAAAACACAGGGAACGCTCGAAAATCTGACCATTTGTCTGGTGGGTGATTTGAAATACGGTCGCACGGTACATTCGCTGATTATGGCCATGTCGCACTTTCACCCTACGTTCAAGTTTATTGCACCTGAAGAATTAAAAATGCCGGACGAATACAAGGTTTTCTGTCGCAAAAACGATATTCCGTTCACCGAGGTGAATGAACTCAACGATAATTTCAATGATGCTGATATTCTGTATATGACGCGTGTTCAGAAAGAACGTTTTTTGGATTTGATGGAATATGAACGTGTGAAAAATGTATATACGCTGAAAAATTTCATGTTGGTAAATTCAAAACCAAATCTCCGGATTTTACATCCGCTTCCGCGCGTCAATGAAATTGATCCTGACGTGGATAGTAATGAAAAAGCTTACTACTTCCGACAAGCACAAAACGGATTATATGTTCGGCAAGCAATTGTAAGTAAAGTATTAAATCAGAAGTAGGAGGCAAGAAAGTAAGCAGTAAGTAATTCGTTTAATTAGTATTAATTCGTGCAATTTGTAAGTATGGGAAAAGAATTAAAAGTAGCGGCACTTAAAAACGGAACTGTTATCGATCATATTCCGGCAGATAAGTTATTTAAAGTAGTTTACATTCTGCATTTGGATACATGTTTAAACCAAATCACGTTGGCAAATAATCTGGAAAGTACTAAAATCGGATCGAAAGGGCTTATCAAAATTTCAGAACGTGCGTTAGCCGAAGATGAAACCAATAAAATAGCTCTGATTGCACCGAATGCGAAAATCAATATCATTCGTGATTTTGCGGTGGTGGAAAAACGTCCGTTGAGTTTGCCTGAAGAGATTCGCGAAATAGTGCAATGTGTCAATCCTAATTGCATCACGAATCATCAGCCTGTAACTACCCGTTTTCATGTACTGAACATTGACGGAGATATTATGTTGAAATGTCATTATTGCGAGCGGGAAGTGAGACGTGATGAAGTGAAAATAAAATAAAACCTCTCCCTGACCCTCGCCAAAGGAGAGGGAATAAGCATTGAAAAATATTTTGTGATATACAGTGATATACAGAAAAATGAAAAATAAATCTCAAAAAACAAACGAAAATCTAATAATAACCACCTCTCCCTCTCCTTTGGAGAGGGTTGGGGTGAGGTCTCATATTAGTTGGAAGCCCGGAACATTGATTTATCCACTTCCAGCCGTTTTAATTTCATGTGGAAGTTCGCCAGAAGATTATAATTTACTAACAATCAGTTGGGTTGGAACAATTTGCACCAATCCGCCCATGTGTTATATTTCGGTTCGTCCGGAACGACATTCATCTAAGATTATCAAACAAAACATGGAATTTGTTATTAACCTAACCAACGAAGATATGGCTTATGCTACCGATTGGTGTGGTGTAAAAAGTGGTAAAGATTTCAACAAATTTGCGGAAATGAAGCTAACTCCGGAAAAGGGAGAAATGGTGAATGCGCCCAGCGTCAAAGAATCACCGTTGTGTATTGAATGTAAAGTGAAGGAAATAATTCCTTTGGGTTCTCACGACATGTTTATTGCCGACGTAGTAAATGTTAGAGCTGATACGAAATATATTGATCCAAAAAATGACACTTTCAATTTAGGTGCTGCGAAACTAATTGCCTATTCTCACGGTCATTATTACAAATTGGGCGAAGAAATAGGGAAATTCGGATGGACAGTGAAGAAAAAGAAATGAAAAGACCCCCAACCCCCTAAAGGGGGCTTTTTGGGTTTGTATTATTTATAATTAATTGTAACTTAATTCCCCTTTAGGGGTTAGGGGTCATGAAAAGAGAAATAGACCTTTCAACATGGAAACACCGGGAGCATTTCGAAGTTTTTAAAAACTTTGATGAACCTTTATTTGGTATGACTGTTCGTGTTGAATGCTCTGCTGCTTATAAAAAATCAAAAGAAGCTGGATATTCATTTTCATTGTATTATTTATATTTGTCTATGAAAGCTGCAAACAAAATTGAAGAGTTCCGTTATCGCATTGAGGATGACAAAGTGTATTGCTACGACAGTGTTGGTGCAGGTCCAACTGTGTTCCGTGAAGATGAAACGTATGGTTGCGGTTACATGCCATACAACAAAGACATTACTGAGTTTATGAAACAAGCAAGTTCAGAAGTTGAACGTGTAAAAGCTGAACGTGGTTTAAAATTCCCATGTTCCGGCGAAAATATAATTCATTATTCAACGCTTCCATGGGCGGATTTTACCTCAGTAAATCATGCACGAATATTAAGTGTCGGACGTAGTATTCCGAAAATAACTTTTGGCAAAATTACCCGAGATGGAGAGAAAATGTGGATGCCGGTGGATGTTCATGTCAATCATGCGCTTATGGATGGATTTCACGTTGGAAAATTTGTGGAAAGGTTTCAATATTTTTTAAATCAATAAATCAACTTTTTCTTTTTTTTAAATTGTAAATTTATCTAACAAAATGGAGAATAAAGATATAATTAGTCTGATTTCAAATGAAATACATATTGGAACTCAAATTAAAAAACCAAGTTCTGTTTCATCTGTCTTAAAGATTGAACCAAACAAAGAAAATGCTTTTTTAAAATATAGTATTGGAAAGATGGGGAGCAGTAAAACTGTTTCACAAGAAGAATTTATTGAAGCATTTAAAAAAATTAAAGAAGATGGTTATATTAACAGAATGTGGTATGTTGAAAAATTTCCATATCAGCACAAAAACAAACCATGTAATTTTACGACTATTGGAGGTGTATTTGAAATACTAAAAATAGTAACTTACAAAAATGGGTACTATAAATAACTCAAAATTAGGAGATAAAATTAAACAATTATATATAAACAAACAAATTAAAAATCCCTCCTTCGGAGGGATTTAGGGAGGCTAAATTAGAAATGAAAAGAGACCAGGTTATTTTTGACATTATTGCACGCGAAAAACAGCGTCAACTGAAAGGAATTGAATTGATTGCTTCAGAAAACTTTGTAAGCGAACAAGTTATGGAAGCAATGGGTTCCGTTTTAACCAACAAATACGCTGAAGGATATCCCGGCAAACGTTATTATGGCGGTTGCGAAGTGGTAGACGAAAGCGAGCAAATTGCTATCGACCGTTTGAAAGAAATTTTCGGTGCTGAATGGGCAAACGTACAACCTCACTCAGGCGCACAAGCTAACGCAGCTGTTTTTTTGGCATGTCTGAACGCTGGTGATAAATTCTTAGGTTTGAACCTTTCACATGGCGGTCATTTGTCGCACGGTTCGTTGGTAAACAGCTCTGGAATACTCTACAAACCTTGCGAATACAACGTAAAAGAAGATACAGGTCGCGTTGATTATGACCAAATGGAAGAAGTGGCTATCCGCGAACAACCAAAAGTTATCGTTGGCGGCGGCTCGGCTTATTCGCGAGAATGGGATTACAAACGCATGCGCGAAATTGCTGACAAAGTTGGAGCAATATTGATGATTGACATGGCTCACCCTGCAGGTTTGATTGCAGCCGGATTGTTGGAAAACCCTTTGAAATGGGCACATATCGTGACTTCTACCACTCACAAAACACTTCGGGGACCTCGTGGCGGTATCATTTTATTAGGAAAAGATTTTCCTAATCCTTGGGGAAAAACAACACCAAAAGGCGAAATTAAAATGATGTCAGCTTTACTCGACTCTGCTGTTTTCCCGGGAATTCAAGGTGGTCCGCTGGAACATGTGATTGCTGCTAAAGCGGTTTCTTTCGGTGAATGTCTGCAACCTGAATACAAAGATTACCAAATTCAAGTAAAGAAAAATGCAGATGCTTTAGCAAATGCATTGATTGCTCGTGGGTTTACAATTGTTTCAGGCGGAACCGACAATCATTCCATGTTGGTTGATTTACGTTCTAAATTCCCAGATTTGACAGGTAAAGTAGCAGAAAAAGTGTTGGTAGAAGCCGACATTACCGTAAACAAAAACATGGTTCCGTTCGACAGCCGTTCTGCTTTCCAAACATCTGGTATCCGTCTTGGAACTCCAGCAATCACAACACGTGGAGCAAAAGAAGATTTGATGTTGGAAATTGCCGAAATGATTGAAACCGTTCTTTCGAATATTGAAAACGAAGAAGTTATCAAGTCGGTAAAAGAACGTGTGAACAAAACGATGGAAAAATTCCCGCTTTTTGCACAATAAATTGAAGCAAAATAAGCAGAAAGAGATAATAGGTTAAAAACAAGTGATTCAGACAATGACATTATAAAAAACAGCTCACGAATCAAATAAAAGAACAATTCCCGTTATTTCCTTTTTAAACCTATTCAACCAATCAACTAAATGAAAGTTTATAAATTCGGTGGTGCATCGGTTCGCTCTGCAGAAGGGATTCGAAATATTGTACCTATTGTTTCGGAAATAAATGATAATTTATTTATCGTGGTTTCAGCAATAGGTAAAACTACCAACGCCATGGAAGTGGTGCTCGATTATTTTATGAAAGCTGATCATCAGGCTTCGCTCAATCAACTGGCAGAAGTGGAAGCGTATCATCACGAAATTATTGATGAAATATTTGACAATCCTGAAGTTGGAAATGAAGCTGTTAAACCGCTTTTTGATGAGTTAAAAAGGTATATTACTGAAGGAGTTGGCGATGATTATGACCGGTGGTACGACCGCTTGGTTTCGTATGGTGAATTGATTTCAACTAAAATTGTATCGGCATTTCTGATCGAATCGGGCATTGATAACGCGTGGCTCGATATGCGTGGATTGCTTATAACCGACAGTAATTACCGCGAAGCCAATGTCCGCATGGACGAATCACAAAATCGATTGGAAAAAGCTGCTGATTTCAACAAGAATCGTATTTATATCGGACAAGGTTTTATTGGTGCTAACATTAAAGGTGACCCGACAACGCTTGGACGTGAAGGTTCGGATTATACGGCTGCAGTTGTTGGTAATCTTTTGAATGCCGAAAGTGTAACCATTTGGAAAGATGTTCCCGGAATTCTGAATGCTGATCCGCGTTTGTTTGAAAACACAGTGTATATTCCTGAACTGACTTATCTGGATGCGGTGGAATTGGCTTACAGTGGTGCGCAAATTATTCACCCTAAAACCATTAAACCACTGGAAAACAAGCATATTCCATTGTATGTTCGTCCATTTGGAAATCCA
>JADGPS010000107.1 GCA_017882285.1 Paludibacter sp.
AAATTCTTTCAAATCTTCCGAATCACCTTTTACTATTATTAAATTGTATGCTGCTGTTCCCATACCGTTTATACTAATGAGTATTTTTTGTTTTCTAATATAATTAAGCCATCATCAATAAATACACTTAGTAGTTGTTCTGTACAAAGCATATTAAATTTATTATGCTTATCGAAATCTTTTTCCCAACCTTTATAGGAGTAAATTTCTTTTTGATAGTATTCTTTATCAAGAAGATTGTGAATTTGCTCAAATGTTCTAGGGATTTCTAAGAACTTTAAAATCATATCATCTTTGTTTTCGGCTTCTTGTTGTTTTTTGAAATTAAATTGAATACTTTCTTCAAATGCTGTATACAACTCAGGACAGAACCCTTTTATTTCTTCATGATTAAAAAAAGTATATTCCCAATATGGGTTTAACATTAATTCATCATTGTCTGGGTAGAGCTCATCACAAATATAATTTACATTCATATCCTTTAAAGCCAATTCTGCCAAACTATTTTGAAATTCATTGAAAATTGTAACGCTACAAGCACAATCATTGTCGGAATATATTTCACTATTCAACAAAAAAACCCAATCGGCAGTTAATTCTATCTTCATAATATTGATTTTTTGATTATATATAAAAAATGAAAGTAAAAGTTTATATTTTTCTAAAATACTATCAACATATTTCAAATACTTTTTTCGCTTTCATTTTAGGTCTAAATTATATTTCAATAATTCCATAAGTTCCTATCCGTCAATACGTCTTCCGATTATTTACAACTAAATAATTTTTAACTGCTTCTTTATAAAGTTCATAGGGTAAGTTGGTTCTAAAACAGATTACATCTTCATAACAGATTACTTCTACAATTCTATAGCCCCCGAATTTTAAAAGAACTTCTCTTAGTAGAATTTCATCACTATTTGTGGCTTTATAATAAGCCATTAAGTCTAAGTTTTTATCAGTATTCTCAACACCATAGTCAGCGATGCATACTATGTCTTCTTTGTATAATTTCATACTCTAATGTGTTTATTTTTTGTCGCTTTCTCTGGTTCTTTTAAACATTAATCCAGTTATTACGCATGAGTATATATTAAAATTTTAAAGACCAAATTTAATTTTGTTCCAGATTATATTGAAGATACTGATAAATACAATATGTAAAATTGATTTGCTATTAAAATATAACGAGCTTGAGTAAAAAAGTTATTCAATTTCAAATCGGAATAAAAATTTGGCAGAAAACATATTAAGGAAGAATTCAATTTAATATGAAAACAAATAAATATTGATTGAATGGATTATATGTGGTTTTGCAACGGTTGAAGGGAATTAATACAGAAAACCCTAACTGATTGAAAATCAATTAGGGTTTCTTCGCACACATCATTAAGCGGGAATATATAGATTCTAACTCTGTATATAATTAATATCTTTTTGTTGTCTTAAATAATAAGCCTGACTTTCATTCAGCCCAATAAAATCATCCGATAAGAAATCAATTTCATCAGGGAAAAACTCAAATAGCATTTTTTCTTCACCATTTTCAAATGTTACCCATACTTGAGGCATTGGGTCAAACATACCTTCAGGCATAGGACGGGGATATTCTGTTATCCGACATTGTGTGATTATTGATTCTTCAGATTTCATATACTATTATATTTTGTGTAAAAATAGTGAGTTTTTTCTTTTCGACAAAATCTCAATTATTAATAATTGGAATCATTTGATGATTTACACAATATACACTATTGTACTAACTGAATTTTTTAAATAAAAAAGCTTCTACTGACAGGGGTCGGCACGGAAAGGGTATATTTGGGTGGTTCGTTCTGTATTATTTCCGGGCGTATTTTTTCATTACGACAAAGGATCCCGTTCACAAGAAGTGGTATTGAAAATGCTCAAAGATTACAAAGGGGCTCTACAAACCGATTGTTATGCTGCTTATAGCATTTTCGAAGAAAAGCAAGGTGTACTTCCACTTGGGTGTATGGCTCATGTAAGAAGAAAATTTGAAAAACGCATGGACTACTACGCCCCAGGCAAAACAAGCACTTGATTATATTGCTCTGCTTTATATGTTGGAGGGAAACCTCAAAGCAGAAGATGCCGATTACGAACAAATCCGCAGGGAGCGTCAAGAGAAAGCCTACCCCATATTACAACAAATGGAGAACTGGATGAAGCAAACCTATAACAGTTTTACGCCAAAAAGCCCACTGGGAAAAGCCATTAGCTATGCTTTTGGTATGTGGCTGGATATTCCGGCGATACTGACCCCTGCTACCGGTGATATTGACCCCTGCTGAGGGTTAAGATTCAAAGAACGTGATAGACTGACAAAATTACAGTTTTTTTCTTAAACTTTCTCCTTTCAATTCAATTCTGTATGAAGTGTGAACCAACCTATCCAAAATTGCATCAGCAATGGTAGCTTCACCGATAATTTCATACCATTTATTCACGGGTAATTGACTTGCAATGATTGTTGCCGCCTTTGCATGTCTGTCTTCAATGATTTCCATTAAATCAATTTGTTGTGTTCCTTCCAGATGTGTCAGTCCAAAATCATCAAGTATCAACAAATCCGTTTTAGCCAGTTTCTCGAAAAATTTGATGTGAGTACCATCTAATCGAGTTAATTTTGTTTTGGTCAACAGTTTTTGAGTATTGTAATATCCAACGCTTTTGCCCTGCGAACAAGCTTGGTGGCCTAAAGCAGAAGCTAAAAAACTTTTTCCACATCCGGAAGCTCCGCTCATAAGAATAGATTCTCCATTTTCAATGTATTTCCCCATTGTAAGTTCATTTATCAGGGATTTATCCAACCCTCGGGCAGCATTAAACACAAGTTCCTGTAGAGATGCCTGATACCTGAAGTGGGCATTTTTGATTAATCGTTCAAAACGTTTTTGTGCTCTGTCTTGTTCTTCGGCTTGAAGCAGCAGCTCCAATCCTTCACGAAGAGATAACTCGTGTGTGCGTCTGGTTTCAGACAGGATTTTCCAGCTTTGTGCCATTCCCTGAAGTCTGAGACTGTTCATTTGCGATTCAATTTGTGTCATAACTGTTTGTTTTAAAATTAATTGATAATTGGTTGTAATACTCCTCTCCCCTGATATTTTCATGCTTGGGTAAAGGTTTATGAGTGTTTTGTTCAGTTGCACCGGTCATATTGTTTTCTATCACTTTACGGATAAATGAGTATGAAAGACATTGGGTTTCAATAGCAATTGAGCAGGCTTTATCGAAGATTTCCTTATCCGTTTTGCGTTGAAGCTGGAGTAATCCATCGCAGCTACGGTACAGTTGTTCGGGTGGACGCTGGGTCTGCTCAAAAATCAGATTCACCAACTGTCCCAGCACTATGGATTTAGTACTTGCCTGCTTGATATAATACTCCGGACTTCTATCCAAATAATGTTGATGATGGGAACACAGGTGTGTTTTCTCGGTACTATATCTACCGGCACTGTAACTTCGTATATGTGTGGCTATCTTTACCTTTGGCATAAATGCGCACCATGGTGCGTGTGTAAATCACATCCACCATCGAACCGGTAAAGGCATAAGGAACATTATAGTAATGTTTATCCCCGGCAAGGTATATGTGATTATTTTTTGCCACTTTCAGCGTTTTATAGTACTTCAACTCAAAGCTTGTTTCAGGTAAAGGTTTGAGATGTTGTTTCTCATCGGCCAGGAATCGCTCTTCCCGCGAAAAAGGATGTTGTTGCATACGGGTTTGGGTATGTTCTCTGTTTTTGGTGTAAATGGCTTGATTCAGGACTCCCAGAGAATGAAACTCAATATTGCGTAGTTTGGCATAAACACGATTGTAAATAAGACGTACCTGATTTTCTACCAATGCCTTATCACGAGGTCGGGCAACCCGGGTAGGGATTACCGCAAATCCATAGTGATTACCCATATCTTCCAATACCCGGTTTATCTGGGGTTCATACCTGCTGGCTTTGATAACCGAGGCTTTCAGGTTGTCTGATACCACCATGGTGGGTACGCCTCCGATATGATTTAAACAGCACATCAGGGCATAGGTAAAATCCTCGATACTTTGACTGGGTACGGCCATGGTAAAACTATAATCAGAATACGCCAGACACCCCACAAATACCTGACAGGAAATTACTTCTCCACTCTGAATGTCAACGTAAGAGAGCTTATCGCCAGCAAAATCAACAAACAGTTTTTCACCCACCTGATGCGAAAGCACCATGGAAGGATGAACCGCATGTTGATGCTGTTGGATGTGATAACAGAACTGGCTGTATTTATATCCTTGGGGATATTCTTGTATGTACTCTTCCCATAAAAGACGTTTGGTCAAGTGCTTGTGTTTATTGCCCAAGTCTTTGACTATCTTGTCTAAACGGGTTTTTAAATCCTCAAAACGCATATCCAGATAGGCAGGGTTACCCGCATGAAAACGGGCTTCCAATACCGGATCATCTAATTGCAAAAGTGCAGGTATATCTTCACTCAACAGTTCTGCCCTGCGAAGATAAGACCTCACCGTATTACGGTTCATGTTTAATTCACGGACAATAGTTTTTGTTCCTTTGCCTGCTTGCTTTAATTGAAGCACTTGTTTGATTTGACTCATAGATTTTGTTGTTCCTGCCATAATATCTCGTTCTTGGGTTATTTAAAACCACAAAGGAAATCAAAACCCGTAACTACTATGCTAATCAAAAGGGGTCAACATGCTCCGGAATCTTTAAAGTTCCGTCGCTGTCTAAGCCAATTGTCAACATACAAAACCAAACAAAGGGGGTCAACATGCTCCGGAATGCCGAAAACGGCAACCCAAAACAAGCCAATTGATGGTCTGATTAGCTTTCTTTTTCAGCAGGGGGTCAACATCTGACGGAATGTTAAAGTGTATTAAACAAACCAGTCATACTACTGGTGGTAATATGACTGGTTTTGGGGGTCAGTATGTTCCGGATTATCCAATGTGGCCTCGTATCAGTAGGTATTGTAAGGAAGGATATTTCAATATTGACAACAATGGTGTAGAAAATTCCATTCGCCCTATCACTTTGGGTCGAAAGAATTACCTGTTCTCAGGCAATGTCAGCGGAGCAGAAGATAATTGCATTTTCTATACACTCTTAGGCAGCTGCTTGCAAGCTGGCATAGAACCACACAAATGGTTAACTAAAAGCTCCAATAAACTGGGAGAAATTAATACCATAATCACAACACTTACAAAAATTAAAAACGGACTGTCAATAGGACTTCTAATGATAGTCAGTTTTTTTGTGCCAAGTAATACGGCTGATTTGGGATGCTTACGTAAAACTGCTCACATCATGAAGTAATGGTTGGGGAAATGAAAGGCGAAAAGAAGCACTCAGGCAGTATATTATAGGCTGGGTGAACTACTTTAAATTAGCGGACATGAAAAATCTGTTAATCGAAACTGATAAATGGTATCGTAGGCGATTACGAATGGTCATCTGGAAACAGTGGAAATTGATTAAAACTCGAACTCACAATTTGATTAAACTTGGATTAAATCGTCTTCAAGCACATATGTTTGCTAGAACAAGAAAAGGCTATTGGCGTACCGCCAAAAGCCCTATTCTTCAAACCACTATCAGTAACGAATCGCTCCAACAGGCTGGTTACATATTTTTCTCAACTTATTTTCGCTCCGTTCGTGTGTAAAACTAAGAAACCGCCGTATACCGAACGGTACGTACGGTGTGGTGTGAGAGGACAGTGAGCGAATTAATCGCTCACTTCCTACTCGATTATTAAATCACTGTCATTGACTTTCAATCTGTTATTTTTGCATCAATACATCTGATTCATTACCGATACTGCCTGAGCTTTGGAAATTCTGAATTTACAATGTTTAAATATAAAGCTGATTGAAAATAAACTTCAATCAGCTTTATTGACAGTCTTTTATGGGTGTTAACACTCCCTTGTCAATAGAATCTTTTTTACCTAAAAACTATCTAATAGTATGTATCTAAAATTTAGTGGTATATGTGCCTTTCTTTCCCGACACTTGAAGCACATACAAATTATTATTGGGTAGGTTGACTTCAAAAGCTCCCATTCCGTCCTTGTCCATTGCTTTAAGTAACTGTCCGTGTATATTATATATTTTAAAATTTAAACTTTCATCTGATTCAGTTGCATGGATTCTTACAGTGTTATTATCCAGTCTTGAAATGTGGATTTTTTCATTATAAAAAAGGACATTGTTAATGGCAGTTAATCCCGGACCATTTATGGAGTAAGGACTATTTGATAGATAAATATCATCAATATATAAAGTGTAATTGCCACCAGCATTTCTCATTGGCTGTATTGTAAACCAACGATATAGACCTCCATCTTGTACGCCGGTTAAACTTGTATTCGTCAATGTAGCGAATAGATCTATATTAATTGTATCCCATTTATTGATGGTTGGTGTAGTTAGTTCATTTGTAAAATGGTTTGTATTATAATTCGATGCAGGTTTGGCTATAACTAACATCTTTCCAGCGACAGACTGATACAATTTACAGTGAAAATAACGATAACCATTAGTGCCAGAACTAAGTTTAATTCCAGGTGAAATACCTGGTGCTGAGTAAAGCTCATCTGTAGTGGCTGATGCAGTTGATACGAGTTTTAATGCAGTTTCAGAAGTGTTTAGCCCCGTTTTGTCGGGATTTGTTTCTAAAGTGGCTATAATTTTGTAGGGAGACCATGTTTTCCAGGTGGTGTACGTTGATGTAGGAGAAGTATAACCTGAACCATTGTACGTTACTTCATAACCGCTT
>JADGPS010000064.1 GCA_017882285.1 Paludibacter sp.
ATAATTCTATTGATTTACAATTTTACAATTTACAATTTACAATTGCTTGTAGACAATTGAAAAATTGTATTTTCTAACTTTAAATAGAATGAAAACCTACTACATTTTACGTCGGACTTTTCCCGACTAAAATTAAAGAATAAATCCGCAAACTACGATTGTAAACAAGCAAACTGCATCCACAAGGGCAGCAGCAATAATCATTGCCATACGGATATCACCACCGGCTTCAGGTTGACGGGCAATACCTTCCATAGCTGAAGCTCCGATTTTACCAATACCCAAACCAGCTGCCATTGCAGCAAGACCTGCTCCCAAACCGGCAGCTAATTTAGTTAAACCTACACCGGCACCTGCGGCAGCAGCTTGTAATAAAATTGACATTAACATAACTTTTTAATTTATATGGTTATTATTTTTTTGAATTATACTCGATTAAATTTTTACTTCTTTATTTGTATAATGAGGTTCAACTCGTGCCAAACCTATAAACGCAGCCGATAACATGACAAAAATATAGGCCTGAATATAAGCTACCAATAATTCCACGAATTGGATAAACACGGTGAAAAATATCGATACAACAGTCATGCTTGCATTCATCGCAGTACCCATACTAACAGTAAGAAAAATCACACAGGTAAGTCCCAATACAATGGAGTGACCGGCCAGAATGTTAGCAAAAAGTCGAATCATCAGTGCAAACGGTTTTGTAAAGATGCCAACAAATTCAATTACAGGCAATATTGGCGGAATTTTAAGCCAAATCGGAACATCCGGCCAAAGTATATCTTTCCAGTATTCTTTTGATCCCCCAATGTTTACAATCAGAAAAGTAATCAATGCTAAAACAAATGTGATGGCAATATTCCCTGTTAGGTTTGCTCCTCCGGGGAAAATTGGGATTAATCCTAAAATATTATTGATAAATACGAAGAAAAACAAGGTCAGCAGATAGGGTGCATATTTTTTATATTCCTTTCCTATACAGGGTTTTATGACATCATCGTTAATGTTCATTATGAACAATTCCATAAAACCAACAAAACCTGTTTTTGATTGCAACGGATCCTTTTTGTAAGAACGTGCAACTCCCATAATAATGATTATCAGTAAAGTACTGCTAAATAAAAGTGATAACACATTTTTGGTAATTGAAATGTCAAACGGGCGTACTTCTTTTCCGGATGCGTCTTTTTCAACTATCTTTCCTTTGTATTTTCCTTCTTCTGCAATTGTAAATCCCTCGTATGTTGGCGATTTGTGAAAAACAGATGAAATAAATACATGCCAGCCGGAAGATTTGCTGTAGAGAATTACAGGAAGCGGAATAGAGATTTCATGTTCACCTACTTTAGTAAAATGCCAAACGTAAGAGTCCGATATGTGTTCAAGAATGAATGCACGAATATCTAGCTTTTTTTCTTTTGGTCCCTCTTTTTTCTGTTCGGGCTGATTAGCATATACATTTACAACCGGAATAAATACGGTTAAAAGTACAAAAAATAATATTTTGTGTAAATGTTTCATTTACTGTTCTTTTTTGATTTTTTTCTCAACAGAATAAAAAATACAGGTTTCCAATACAACATAAATACCATAAAACCCCGCAAACATCAGCCCGAAAACCCGCATATTCGTTTTTACAATAAAATAGAACCCAAGAATAAATGCCATTGCAATTACAAATTTAACAAGTTTCAGAATCATATAAAGATTTGCCAGCTTTTTGGCTTCTTTCTTGTAATTTTTTATTAAAATAATTATCAATGATATACCCATAATAAAGAACAATCCCGGAATAAAAGGATACCACGTGAAAGTCTCAGCAGGATATAAGTTTTTGAGAATTCCCCAACCAGCCCAACCTAATGCAAGCATGATCAAAACAAATAAACTCATTAACCGGTTTGATAATTGTTGCATAATATTTAAACAGCTTCAATACAAACAGTCACCACATTATTGTTAATCTCAGCAAAACCGCCATCCACTATCAACTCAGTTACATCCTTATCAACTTTATAACTAATCTTACCTTTTGTCAACGAAGAAATGAGCGGTGCATGATTTTCCCAAACCGTAAAAAGTCCGATGGTTCCCGGTAATGTTACTGAAGTTACTTCGCCGGAAAAATAGATTTGCTCTGGGGTGATTATTTCTAATTTCATTATTAGTTGATTTGTTAATTGGTTAACCGGATAAATGGTTTTTGTATATCTATTTGTTTGATAAAAGACAATCCAATTAACGAATGACTTTATTTGCTTTTCGACTGATCAAACATTTTTTGTCCTTTGGCAATAGCATCGTCAATTTTTCCCACGTTCAGGAAAGCCATCTCAGGCAAATAATCAAGTTCGCCATCTAAAATCATTTTGAATCCGCGAATGGTTTCTTCGATAGAAACCATCACTCCCGGAACTCCTGTAAATTGTGCGGCCATGTAGAACGGTTGGGACAGGTAACGTTGCACCTTACGGGCACGGTTCACAGTCAACCGGTCTTCTTCCGACAATTCTTCCATACCGAGAATGGAAATAATATCCTGTAATTCTTTATTGTGTTGCAAAATTTGTTTTACTTGTTGAGCAGTTTGGTAATGTTCTTCTCCAACAATCAACGGATCAAGGATACGTGAAGTTGAATCCAACGGATCAACAGCCGGGAAAATTCCAAGTTCGGAAATTTTACGACTTAACACTGTAGTTGCATCCAAATGCGAGAAAGTGGTAGCCGGAGCAGGGTCAGTCAGGTCATCGGCAGGTACATATACAGCTTGAACAGAGGTAATAGAACCATTCTTAGTCGAAGCAATCCGTTCCTGCATGGTACCCATTTCAGTTGCCAACGTTGGTTGATATCCTACTGCCGATGGCATACGACCAAGCAGCGCAGAAACTTCGGAACCGGCTTGTGTGAAACGGAAGATATTATCGATAAAGAACAGAATATCACGTCCCGAACCAGCAGTACCATCGCCATCACGGAAAGATTCAGCTACGGTCAGTCCCGATAATGCTACTGTAGAACGTGCTCCGGGTGGTTCGTTCATTTGTCCAAACACAAGTGTTGCCTGCGATTTTTCAACTTCTGAATAATCAACTTTCGATAAATCCCAATTACCCTCTTCCATGCTTTTTTTGAATTCTTCACCGTAACGGATTACGCCGGAGTCAATCATATCACGAAGCAAGTCATTACCTTCACGGGTTCGTTCACCAACTCCTGCAAACACAGAGAATCCGCTGTGTCCTTTGGCAATATTATTAATAAGTTCCTGAATCAATACCGTTTTTCCAACTCCCGCACCTCCAAATAAACCTATTTTACCTCCTTTTAAATAAGGTTCGAGCAAATCAATTACCTTGATACCTGTAGAAAGAATTTCCTGACTGGTAGTCAAATCTTCGAATTTAGGCGGTTCGCGATGAATTGGATACGCTCCTTTCTTGTTCAACGATTTCATACCGTCGATTGAGTCACCAATTACGTTCATCAAGCGTCCTTTCACTTGATTTCCAACGGGCATTGAAATGGCAGTTCCTTTTGCAATAGCTTTCAAGCCACGACGAAGTCCGTCGGTTGAATCCATTGCCACAGTACGAACCGTATTTTCACCAATATGTTGTTGAATTTCAACAATCAGTTCTTTCCCGTTGCCACGATCAATGCTCAATGCATCGTGAATGGCTGGTAATTTCACTTCATCTTTTCCTTTCAAATCAAAGAAAACATCGACCACAGGTCCAATAATTTGTGAAATATGTCCAATTAACTCTGACATAGGTTTATATCGTTTTGATAATTAATTATTCGTTCTTATTTTTTAAAAACAGTCGCAAATTTACAGATTATAATTTATCTGACAAGCAGCAATTTGTATTAAATTCAACTTTAATGCATATTTTTTCAGAAATTTAATCCAGTTTCAATACTTCAAGAAATGCTTTCTGAGGAACTTCCACATTACCGATTTGTTTCATGCGTTTTTTTCCTTTTTTCTGTTTTTCCAATAATTTGCGTTTTCGGGTAATATCGCCCCCATAACATTTGGCAGTCACATCTTTACGAACAGCTTTAATGGTTTCGCGCGAAATGATTTTAGCTCCGATAGCAGCTTGCACAGCGATGTCAAATTGCTGACGTGGTATCAGTTCTTTCAGTTTTTCGCACATACGTTTTCCAAGTGCAACGGCATTATCCACATGAATTAAACACGAAAGTGCATCCACAGGTTCGCCATTTAAGAGAATATCCAGTCGGATTAATTTTGAAGGACGGAATCCGTTCATATGGTAATCGAATGATGCATAGCCCTTTGAAATGCTTTTCAACCGGTCGTAAAAGTCGAAGACAATCTCACCCAGCGGTAAGTCGTAAATCAGCTCCATACGGTTTCCTGAAATATAATTTTGTTTCACCAATTCACCACGTTTACCAAGACAAAGCGTCATAATTTGACCAATATAATCGGTACGTGTAATGATAGATGCCCGGATAAACGGTTCTTCGATACGTTCAATCGACATAATATCCGGCAAACCGGATGGATTATGCACTTCAATCAAATCGCCTTTATTGGTATAGACCTTATATGAAACGTTAGGCACGGTGGTAATAACATTCATGTCAAATTCCCGTTCAAGTCGCTCCTGAATAATTTCCATGTGCAACATGCCGAGGAACCCGCAACGAAAACCAAAACCCAATGCCACCGATGATTCTGCTTCGAAAGTCAACGAAGCATCATTCAACTGTAATTTTTCAATTGAATTCCGTAAATCTTCAAAATCTTCAGTTTCGATAGGATAAACTCCTGCAAAAACCATGGGTTTTACTTCCTGAAAACCTTCGATAGATTTTGGACAAGGGCGTTTAACATGGGTTATGGTATCACCCACTTTCACTTCTTTCGATGTTTTGATGCCTGAAATAATATATCCCACATTTCCAGCACTCAGGCTTTGCATGGGCGACATATCGAGTTTGAGAATGCCAATTTCGTCAGCAAAATATTCTTTTTCGGTGTTTACGAATTTAACAAAATCACCTTTGTTAATCGTTCCGTTTATAATTTTGAAATAAGCAATAATTCCACGGAATGAATTGAAAACCGAGTCAAAAATCAAACATTGAAGCGGTGCTTTCGGGTCGCCTTTTGGGGCAGGAATGCGATTAACAATGGCTTCCAGAATTTCATCAACGCCCAAGCCGGTTTTTCCGCTGGCACGAAGAATTTCTTCGCGCTTACAGCCGAGCAATTCCACAATCTGATCTTCCACTTCGTCGGGCATGGCGTTATCCATGTCCATTTTATTCATAATGGGGATAATTTCCAAATCATGCTCTAGTGCCATATATAAATTGGAAATTGTCTGAGCCTGAATTCCTTGTGTAGCATCAACAATCAACAACGCTCCTTCGCAAGCGGCAATAGAACGCGAAACTTCATAGGAAAAATCGACATGCCCCGGAGTGTCAATTAAATTAAAAATATATTCTTCACCATTGAGTTTATAACTCATTTGGATAGCATGACTTTTTATAGTGATGCCACGTTCACGTTCAAGTTCCATGTTATCAAGCACTTGCGCTTGCATTTCTTTGCCGGCAACGGTATTGGTATATTCTAATAAACGGTCGGCTAAGGTACTTTTTCCGTGATCGATGTGAGCTATAATGCAGAAATTGCGGATATTATTCATTCGTAATTTTCTTCAATTTTAATTTGGTCCGCAAAAATACAAAAAAAACATGAATTAAAAAGATTTCAACTGACTCAAATTGCTACGACAAGCGGTAGACAAAGATAGAATCTTGATGCAATTGCTTCTGGGGTGAGTTATAAGCATATTGACTTTTCAACTTTAGTATATGACAAAAAAAATAGAACGCGGATTATCGGCGTTCTATTTATTTGGATATCTAAGTTTGATGTTTATTGTTGTCTACAAAAAAGGGATTCATATATAAAAAAACAATGGGTAACTTCACAGCCACCCATTGCACATTTTAACCTAAACCTTAACTATGAAAAATTTATCTGTTTGTTTACTGTGCAAAAATGAGAATATTTTTTTAATCCTCCAAATAATTTTCGCATTTTTTTCTATTTTTTTTTGCGATATTCCATTTTAATTTCAATATTGAAGTGTTTCAACCTCATTATCAGGTTTATACTGTTGTTTTGTGTCAAAGTTAAATTATGTGAAATGTCATTTCTTTCGTAATTTAATATTATAATGTACCTTTGTGCGACATAAATTTAGGGTGCAGAATGAATATAAACGAACAATCTGCCGTTTCAACGGACTCTAAATCCGTTTTGAACGACAAGAAACTTTTTATTGAAACCTACGGCTGTCAAATGAATGTAGCCGATAGTGAAGTAGTTGCTTCTATCATGCAAATGGATGGTTTTGCCCTAATCGACAAAATTTCTGAGGCAGATGCCATTTTTGTAAATACCTGTTCCATTCGCGATAATGCCGAGCAGAAAGTAATTCAACGCTTAAAATATTTTCAGTCACTGAAACGAAAGAATAAAAAACTCATCGTTGGAGTTATTGGTTGCATGGCCGAACGTGTAAAAGATGAGCTAATCAATGATTATGGCGTTAATATCGTGGTTGGTCCTGATGCATATCTGGATATTCCGCATTTAATCGGCGATGTGGAAAACGGCAATAAAGCCATTAATGTAGAGCTTTCCACAACCGAGACGTATCGCGACATTTTGCCATCGCGCATCGGTAACCCTATTTCCGGTTTTATTTCAATAATGCGTGGTTGCAACAATTTTTGTTCCTATTGTATCGTTCCTTACACGCGAGGTCGTGAACGAAGCCGTGATGTTGAAAGTATTTTGAATGAACTCAAAGATTTGCGAGCCAAAAACTTCAAAGAAGTTACGTTTTTAGGTCAAAATGTAAATTCATATCGAGCAGAAAAAGATGGTCAAATTATAGAATTTCCGGATTTGTTGCGAATCGTGGCAATGGATTCACCAAACATTCGTTTTCGCTTCACGACTTCCCATCCTAAAGATATGAGTGACAAGACGCTGGAAACAATTGCACAATACCCGAATTTATGTCGGTTTATCCACTTGCCGGTTCAATCAGGAAGTAATAAAATATTAAAACTGATGAACCGCAAATATACGCGTGAATGGTATCTGGAGCGAGTTGCAGCCATTCGTCGTATTTTACCGGACGCATCCATTGGAACTGATGTTTTTTGTGGTTTTCATGGCGAAACGGAAGACGATTATCAACTGACATTATCATTGATGCGCGAAGTTGGTTTTGACATGGCTTTTATGTTTAAATACTCCGAACGTCCGGGAACTTTTGCTGCCAAAAATTTACCGGATAATATTACGGAAAAAGAAAAACTGCGTCGGTTGGCTGAGATAATCGACTTACAAAACGTATTGTCAAATGAAAGCAATCAACGCGATATTGGAAAAATATTTGAAGTTTTGGTAGAAGGCTTTTCCAAACGATCCAAAGAACAGCTTTTCGGACGTACATCGCAAAACAAAGTGGTAATTTTTCCACGCCAAGGTCGACGGATTGGAGAAACCATTCGTGTAAAAGTGAATAGTGCTTCTTCGGCGACACTCTTCGGCGAGGTGGTGGGATAAAACTCTGCTGATACTTATTTCGAATTGAATGAGTTACGTTAACCTAAAAAGTTTTCAGTAATTGTTTGCACCATCGAAATCAAAATACTAATTTTGTGCAAAATTTTGTAGAATGAATAAACTTTGAAAAATGACTGATTTACTGATCATTAAGATCAGTATATTTTAAATATCTAAAATATATTTCAAAACTAAAACAAAAATCTATGTGGTTAATTAATTCCTCTATTGGGCGAAAGCTTGTTATGAGTATCACGGGAACTTTTCTCGTTTTGTTTTTGCTGTTTCACAGCATTATGAATATTGTTGTGATTATTTCGCCGTCTGGTTATAACAAGATTTGTACGTTTTTGGGAGCAAACTGGTATGCAATTGTTGGTTCAGGCATTCTGGCAGGCGGTTTTGTGATACACATTTTGTACGCTTTGTTTCTTTCGTATCAAAATTTAATTGCTCGGGGGAAAGTCGATTATGCAGTAAGCAAAAATCAAAAAAGTGTGGATTGGGCATCACAAAACATGTTGATATTGGGTACTATCGTTTTTGGGTTTTTGGCATTGCACTTGTATAACTTTTGGTATAAAATGCAATTTGCCGAATTAACCGGTATTCATACGGGTATTTTTGATCCGTCAAAGGGAGCTAGTTTTGTTGCCGATTTATTTAGCAATTGGATTTATTGTTCACTTTACATTGTTTGGCTTTCGGCTCTTTGGTTCCACCTTACTCACGGTGTTTGGAGTGCTTTGCAATCACTTGGTTTGAACAACAAAACCTGGTTGCCACGTGTGAAAGTAATTGCGAATATTATTTCGACGATTGTAATTTTGATGTTTATTTCAATTCCTATATATTACTTACTTGGTTTTAAATAATAAATTGTAACTCATAAAATTGTAAATATTATTATGGCAAAGAAAGTAGAATCTACTTCGGTAGACGCAACTAAAATAGATGCCCGGATTCCGGAAGGACCATTAGCTGAAAAATGGAGCAATTATAAAGATCATCAAAAACTGGTAAATCCTTCCAATAAACGTCGTCTTGATGTTATTGTAGTGGGAACAGGTTTGGCGGGAGCTTCGGCCGCAGCGTCGATGGCCGAAATGGGCTTTAATGTATTGAACTTTTGTATTCAGGATTCACCTCGCCGTGCGCACTCTATTGCTGCACAAGGTGGTATCAATGCAGCTAAAAATTATCAAAACGATGGTGATTCGGTTTACCGCCTTTTCTATGATACTATCAAAGGTGGTGACTACCGCTCTCGCGAGGCTAATGTATATCGTTTGGCCGAAGTATCGAATGGCATTATCGACCAATGTGTGGCTCAGGGAGTTCCTTTTGCCCGCGAATACGGAGGTTTATTGGATAACCGTTCGTTTGGTGGTGCGCAGGTTTCACGTACTTTTTATGCAAAAGGACAAACAGGCCAACAATTATTGCTTGGAGCTTATTCAGCATTAAGCCGTCAGATTGGTAAAGGCGCTGTAAAATTATATTCGCGCTACGAAATGTTGGATGTGGTAGTCATTGATGGCCGCGCTCGCGGAATTATTACCCGAAATTTGACTTCCGGTAAGATTGAACGTTTCTTTGCACATGCTGTAGTAGTTGGTTCGGGAGGTTACGGAAATACTTTCTTTCTCTCTACCAATGCAATGGCTTCAAACGGTTCGGCATTAGTTCAAATGTACAAGAAAGGAGCTTATTTTGCAAATCCTGCTTATGCTCAAATTCATCCTACATGCATTCCTGTTCATGGCGACTACCAATCGAAATTGACTTTGATGTCTGAATCGCTTCGTAACGATGGTCGTATTTGGGTTCCAAAGAGTAAAGAAGATGCGGAAGCTATCCGTGCCGGAAAGAAAAAAGCAACTGATTTGACCGAAGATCAACGCGATTATTATCTGGAACGTCGTTATCCCGCTTTCGGTAACTTAGTGCCTCGCGATGTGGCTTCACGTGCTGCCAAAGAACGTTGTGATGCCGGTTTTGGAGTTGGAAATACCGGTTTAGCCGTTTATCTCGATTTTTCCGAAGCAATCAATCGTCTCAGCGAAAACGTGATTCGTGAACGTTACGGTAACCTTTTCCAAATGTACGAAAAAATTGTTGATGAAAATCCATACAAAAATCCGATGATGATTTATCCTGCGATGCATTACTGCATGGGTGGAATCTGGGTTGATTATGAATTACAAACTTCGGTTAAAGGTCTGTTCTGTATTGGTGAAGCTAATTTTTCCGATCACGGAGCTAACCGCCTTGGAGCTTCGGCATTGATGCAAGGTTTGGCTGATGGATATTTCGTATTGCCATACACTATTCAGAATTATTTAGCTGATCAGATTCAGATTCCCCGAATGAGTACTGATTTGTCTGAATTTGAAGAAGCTGAAAAAGCTATTCATTCAAAAATTGAAAAAATAATGAAAATTCAGGGTGATAAATCAGTGGATTCTATTCACCGTGAATTGGGTTTAATCATGTGGGATTTTGTTGGAATGGGCCGTAATAAAGCCGGTTTGGAAACAGCGTTGGAAAAAATAAAAGCAGTTCGGCATGAATTCTGGACAAAAGTATATGTGCCGGGTGTTAGTTCCGATTTGAATGTAGAACTTGAAAAAGCACTGCGAGTAGCTGATTTTATCGAAATTGGAGAATTGATGGCACGCGACGCATTGATGCGTAAAGAATCGTGTGGTGGTCACTTCCGAGAAGAATACCAAACTCCTGAAGGTGAAGCATTGCGTAATGACGAAGATTTCTCGTTTGCTTCGTGTTGGAAGTTTACCGGCGAAGGAAATGAACCTGAATTACTTAAAGAACCTCTTGATTATGAGTTTATCCACCGTCAACAACGTAATTATAAAGCGTAAATTGTAACAATTAGAATCATGGAAAAAAGTATAAATATTACGCTAAAAATATGGCGTCAAGCTGGTCCAAAAGTTAAAGGTGAATTCGAAACTTATAAACTGGACAACATATCTTCCGACAGTTCTTTTCTTGAAATGTTGGATGTTTTAAATGAAAAATTAATAAAAGAGCGAAAAGAACCAATTGCCTTTGACCATGATTGTCGCGAAGGTATTTGCGGTATGTGCAGTTTGTATATCAACGGTCATCCGCACGGACTTGACGGCGAAACTACTACTTGCCAGCTTCACATGCGTCGTTTCAAAGATGGTGAAACAATTACTGTTGAACCTTGGCGGTCGGCTGCATTTCCTGTTATCAAGGATTTGATGGTGGATCGTGGAGCTTTCGATAAAATTATTCAGGCTGGTGGTTTTGTTTCAGTAAATACAGGTGGAGTACCTGATGGCAACGCTATTCCTATTCCGAAAATATATGCAGATGAAGCAATGGATGCTGCGTCTTGTATTGGTTGTGGTGCTTGCGTTGCTGCTTGTAAAAACGGTTCGGCTATGTTGTTCGTAGCGGCTAAAGTAAGTCAGTTGGCATTGCTTCCGCAAGGAAAAGTAGAAGCATCTCACCGTGCAAAATTAATGGTAGCTAAAATGGATGAACTTGGCTTTGGTAACTGCACCAACACCGGAGCTTGTGAAGCAGAATGCCCGAAAGCAGTTTCAATTTCGCATATTGCCCGTTTGAACCGTGAATTTTTAAGCGCAAAATTTAAAGATTAATCGTCTGAAATTGAATAAAATTTAAAGACCGCTTCGGATTACGAAGCGGTCTTTTTGTGTTGATAAAACTTAGTTGTCGTTTTATAAAGAGTAATTTACAATTAATTGATTTTTAGCATCTTTTTAACCAGTTCAGGAATCTCAACCGGTCGGTAAGCTACCGGAACACCTACACTTTCGAAAGCGGCTATTTTTTCTTCGGCAGTTCCGCTTCCACTCGAAATAATGGCTCCGGCATGTCCCATGCGTTTCCCCGGAGGAGCTGATTGTCCGGCAATAAAGGCAACAACCGGTTTGGTAATGTGTTCTTTAATATATTGAGCAGCACGTTCTTCGGCATCACCACCAATTTCACCAATCAGAACAATCGCATCTGTTTCAGGATCATCTTCAAACATCTGAAGTAATTCCTGATAATACAATCCTGCAACCGGATCACCGCCAATTCCAACGCAGGTACTTTGACCAAGGCCATTGGTAGTTAATTGATTTACCATTTCGTAGGTAAGTGTGCCGCTTCGGCTCATTAAACCGACATTTCCTTTCATAAAAATATTTCCGGGCAGAATACCAACTAATGCTTCACCGGGTGTGATAAGTCCGGGACAATTTGAACCAATTAGTTTGGTTCCGTTTTTCTTTAGATAAGGCATTACTTTTACCATGTCCAACGTGGGTACGCCTTCTGAAATGGCAACCACCAATTCTATTCCTGCTTCTGAAGCTTCGAGAATGGCATCGGCAGCTAATGGAGCTGGAACAAAAATAATGGAAGTATTTGCTCCGGTTGTTTTCACTGCTTCTTCTACTGTATTAAAAACGGGAATGCCATCAACGTTCTGTCCACCTTTTCCGGGTGAAACCCCGCCTACCACATTTGTTCCGTATTCTTTCATTTTGCCGGCGTGAAAACTTCCATCACGTCCTGTAATTCCCTGTACGAGTAATCTTGTATTTTTATTGACTAGTATGCTCATTTTTGTATTTTTTATTGGTTAATTGGTTAAGAACAAAGACTAATTGCCATTTTAGCGGCATCAGACATTGTATTCACTTCCGGCAAATTCAGTTCTTTCAGTATTTCCAAACCCTCTTTGGAATTAGTTCCTGCCAATCGAACAACAATCGGAATATCAATTTTCATTTGTTTTAAGGCTGTCACAAGTCCACGTGCCACATCGTCGCAACGGGTTATTCCACCAAAAATATTGATCATTACCACTTTCACATTTTTGTCGGAAAGCAACAAATTCATAGCGTCAATTACTTTTTGCGGATTAGAGCTACCGCCAATGTCGAGGAAATTAGCAGGCGAGCCGCCAAACAATTTAATCAAATCCATTGTTGCCATTGCCAATCCGGCTCCATTTACCATGCAACCGATAGAGCCATCAAGTCGAATATAAGTCAATCCCTTTTCTTTTGCATCAATTTCTTTGATTTCGTCTTCGGTGGGTTCGAGTAAGGCATTTATTTCTTTTTGGCGGAAAAGCGCGTTGTCGTCAAAATTCATTTTGCCATCCAATGCCAATAATTTTCCTTCCTCCGTCAGTACCAACGGATTTATTTCTACCAACGAAGCATCAGTATCTAAAAAGATTTTATAAAGTTTTTGGAATAAATCGGCAGCTTGTTTTACCAAAGAAAAATCACTAAAAAGAGCAAAAGCAATTTTACGAGCCAGAAATGGAGTCATGCCTAAGTCCGGATCGATCGGGAATTTAAGAATAGCATCCGGATTGTCTTTGGCTACTTCCTCAATTTCAACTCCACCTTCGCGACTTGCCATTAAAATTACCGATTTTGTATTGCGGTCGATGGTTAATCCAACATAAAATTCGGAATTAAACTTCACACCCTGAGCCACTAACACTTTTTCAACTGTATATCCTTTAATGTCCATACCTAAAATTTGATTTGCAGCTTCGCGAGCAGCATCTAGTGTTCTGGCCAACTTAACGCCTCCGGCTTTGCCGCGTCCTCCGGTCAACACCTGAGCTTTAACAACCACAGGTAGTCCTAACTTCTTAGTTGCTGCGCAAACTTCATCAGCTGAGTAACATACAACCTCCCGTGTCACCGGAATGGAGTATCGAGAAAAAATCTCTTTCGATTGATATTCGTGAATTTTCATGAAATAATATTTATAATTAAATTTACTTTATCTTGATTAAAGGATACAATTCATAATATTTTGAAGCCCAAACTTACTATTTTTTTATAAAAAACCACCACCTTCCACTTTTTAATTAAAAATTGTTTGCACTAATTATGATTTTTCGTACAGAATCTTTTAAAAATTAGCTTTAATAATAATTGATTTTGTTTTTAAAGTTCCTCTGAAAAACTATAAATATGCAAATTCAAGAAAAGGAAAAGGACTTTTTGTCTTTTCAAGCAAAATAAGTACATTTGCCTATCAATAATGTTATACAAAACTATGCGCATTCTCATTTCCACCCGGTTACTAACTGAAGGATTTTCTGACTTAACCGAACATTTTGAAGTCGTTTTTCCGGATAAAGATTTTTTTTCGAAAGAAGAAGTTATGAGCATGTTATCCGGATTCGATGCGTTTGTACCTACTTTTCAGTTTAAGGTTGACAAAGATGTGATAGATGCAGCGGGAAATTTAAAGTTAATTGCCAATTATGGTGTTGGTTACAACAATATCGATGTTGAATATGCTTCAAAAAAAGGAATTGTAGTTACAAATACGCCTGATCCGGTAATAGAACCTACTGCAGAACAGGCATTTGCTTTGATGCTGGCGGCTGCACGCAGAATTGCTGAGTGCGACCGAAAAATGCGCATCCCGAAAGGATTAAAATGGGGTGTGATGCAAAATCTCGGTCAGTCGCTTTATGGTAAAACGCTAGGAGTAGTTGGCATGGGACGAATCGGACAAGCTTTGGCACGTCGGGCATTGGCAAGTGGCATGAGAATTGTTTATTTTAATCGAACACGGTTAAGTACAGAATTGGAATCCAATTATCAGGCTCAACGAATGGAGCTGGATGACTTATTGAAAGTCAGCGATGTGATTTCACTACATACTCCGTTAACAGAGGAAACATATCATTTAATCAATCGAAGTCGTTTACAAAAAATGAACCCAACTGCCATTTTGGTGAATACGGCACGTGGACCGGTAATTGATGAATCGGCATTAATTGAAGCATTGCAAAAAGGTTGGATAAATTCAGCAGCACTGGATGTTTATGAAAATGAACCGGAAATAAGTCCTGAATTGTTTAAACTCGATAATGTAGTTTTGGCTCCTCACAACGGAACGGCAACAATTGATGCCAGAAATGATATGAGTCGGTTTGTTTCTCAGAATATTATTCGTTTCTTTGCCGGACGAACCGACATCACAAGAGTAAATTAGAAAAATTACCATTAAACCATTGCCTTTTATTTTAGTCAATTTGAATGGGGAAAATTTTGAATAAGCTTAGCACACAAAATTAAGCATGAATCCATCCGAAGAGGAATTATTACTTCAACTAAGTCAGCCACGTAGCCGAAGTGCAGCATTCTCGGTGGTGGTTCGCAGCTATCAGGAACGGCTTTATTGGCACATCCGAAAAATGGTGCTTTCGCATGAAGATGCAAATGATGTGTTGCAAAATACATTTATGAAAGCGTGGAATGGCTTAGAAGGTTTCAGAGGTGATTCTCAGATTTCGACCTGGCTTTATCGAATTTCCACCAATGAAACGTTAACTTTTCTGTCAAATAAACGAATGAGAAGTCAGAATTCTATTGATGAAGTTGAAGAAGTGTTACTTCAAAATCTACGTGCGGATAATTACTTTAATGGAAACGATTTACAACTGAAATTACAAAAAGCAATTTTAACTTTACCGGAGAAACAGCGATTGGTCTTTAATATGAAATATTTTGACGATATAACGTATGACGAAATGGAATTAATTCTTGGAACTTCGGTTGGAGCACTCAAAGCTTCTTATCACTATGCTGTAAAAAAGATTGAGAAATATTTTGAGAACTATGAATAGTAGTCTTGAGCAAATAATTAGATTTACAGGATCGTTAATTATTAAATTGAATTAAACCAAAACACGAATAATCAGTCAAACTAAATGTATGAAAAATAAAAGAAACATATCACTAGAAGAAATCGGTAAGGGATTGCCATTCAGTGTCCCTGAAAATTATTTCGATCAATTTGCTATTCAAATAGACAGACAAATTGGTTCTGCAAATACTTATCGGAAGATTTTGAAACCATGGATGTATATGGCAGCCATGTTTGTTGGGATTTTTATAGTCGGAGGATTTTTTTATTCCTCAAATCAACAAAATACAATCAAAAACAGTGAAAATTATGATACCTATATACTTTCACAGGTGGATGAAACAGCCGTGATGGATTATTACATAAATGAAACCACGAAATAATCAACAAATAATCACGATTTAAATTCAAAAATACAGTTAAATATCATAGCCTTATGAAAAAAATGAGACGAAAATTTATATTTATATTGGTTTTCATTAGCACTGTACTTTGTGCTCAGGAAAATCAACTCTTCCCTAAAGTAGAAGAAATGCATAATCGGAAATGGCAATTTTTGGTTGAAAAAGTACATTTAAATCCAAAAGAAATTGACGCAGTTCAACCGGTTTTTATGGAATATGAAAAGGCTCATTGGAATTTACATTCTAAAAACAGTGATTTTTTCAAATCTTTAAAAAACAAACAAGGAAATACGAATATCAATTATTCTGAAATTAACGACCGCTTTGCCGAAATTGAACTTACTCAAGCTCAACTTTTTAAAAGTTATCATTTAAAACTACGAAAAATACTTCCTCCCGAAACATTATTTAAATATTACAAAGCAGAACGTGAATTTAAGCGGAAATTATTGCAAAATTTGCAAAATGGTCCACAACACGGGAGACGATTTCAAAACTCTGAATTTAATTAACTTTTTAGCTTTTGCCCAAAAAGGGTTGGATTGAACCAAAAATATATTATCTTTGCACACCGAAAAACAGGGTACTTTGGCCGAGTGGCTAGGCGCCGGTCTGCAAAACCGTATACGGCGGTTCGAATCCGCCAAGTACCTCAACAAACCTTTTTAGTACTGTCATATTGATTGACATCTAAAAAGGTTTTCTTTTTTTTCAATCGTTTGCATAAATTATTTATTGTATTTTTCATCATAATCATTTGATAGAAAATTATATAATTAAATTTGTAACCAAATATTTATGAAAAAGATTATGAAAATAAAATTCAGCATTCATTATAAAACCCAATGGGGTCAGTCGTTGGTACTTTATTTACACACTTCACGTGACACATTCGAAAGTTTAATAATGGATTGTAACGAAAAATTTGAATGGAGAACTGAAGTATCTGTCGATTCTAAAACTTCGTCCATCTTATATCAATATTCTGTATTAAATGCTGATAAATCTTCATTTTATGAATATGGCGGAATCAGAAAAGTTCAGCTTTCACCTTCAACCAATAAAGTAAATATCATCGATAATTGGCGTAATTCATACGGTGACAGCCCGTTTATAACCGCAGCCTTTAAAGATTGTTTTTTCAAAAGATTTAAAAAAGAAATAATTGAAACGAAACTATCCGACAATTTAATCCTTCGAATTAATTGTCCGCAAATGGAGCCAAACCGACATTTTGCAATAGTTGGAAATCAGGATGCGTTAGGGAATTGGGATGTTTCGAGCAAAGTAAACCTGGATGATTCACGATTTCCGATTTGGAGCATTTCACTCGATTCCAGTAAATTCAAATTTCCGCTTGAATATAAATATTTGATTGTTGATACTGCAACAGATGAAGTACTTGCATGGGGAGGCGGACCAAACCGATTAGTTGGAAATATAGACAAACAGGCACTTACAGTTGTAACTGACGAACATTTTATTCGAACGATTCCATCATGGAAAGGTGTAGGTGTTGCAATTCCGGTATTTTCACTTCGTAGTGAAGATGGTTTTGGAATCGGAGAATTTAACGATTTAAAGAAAATGGTGGATTGGGCAAAGAAAACCGACCAGGATATCATTCAGACATTACCCATTAACGACACTATTTTATTTCATACTAATTACGATTCATATCCTTACAATGCTGTTTCGGTATATGCCTTGCACCCTATTTACCTGCATTTGGAGAGCGTTGGAAAATTGAAAACAAAGAAACAAAAGGATTATTTTGAAATAAAAAAACAGGAATTGAACACCAAAACTTTTTCTGATTATCAAAATGTGATGAATGTAAAATGGGAATATTTTAAAGCCGTTTATCCACACGAAAGCCCTGCTATTTTTGCATCCGAAGATTACAAGAGTTTTTTTAAAGCAAACAAAGAATGGTTAGTTCCTTATGCTGCTTTTTCCTATTTACGCGATTTATACGGAACTCCCGAATTTAATAAATGGAAAGCATTCAAGTCATACAATAAGTCGGAAATTATAGATTTTTCATCACCGAATAAACCTCATTATCAAGAAATTGCAATTTATTATTTTTTGCAATTTCATTTGCATAAACAATTAGTTGAAGTACATGACTACGCTCGTTCCAACGGCATTGCCATTAAAGGCGATATCCCGATTGGTGTAAGTCCGCGAAGCGTGGATGCCTGGGTTGAACCGGATTTGTTTAATATAAACGTTCAGGCAGGTGCGCCCCCAGATGATTTTTCGGCTACTGGACAGAATTGGGGTTTTCCTACTTACAATTGGGAATCAATGGAAAAAGATGGTTATCGATGGTGGCGAAAGCGCTTCCAGAAGTTAGCCGAATATTTTGATGCGTATCGGATTGACCATATTTTGGGATTCTTCCGAATTTGGGAAATTCCGATTGATGCCGTTTGGGGGCTGACCGGAAGTTTTCATCCAGCCTTGCCATTTACTCGTAATGAACTGACAGCAAAAGGATTATGGTGGGATGAGAATCGATTTCTAAAACCGTATTTAAAAGAACATGTTTTATACGCAACATTTGGAAAATACACCGACGATGTAATTCGAGAATATTTGTTGCAGGATGGCTGGCAAAATTATAAATTTAAGCCTGAATACAATACACAAAAGAAAATTGAAGCACATTTTGCTTCGTTGGGATATAATTTCGGAACAAAAGAAGTGTTGATTCGCGATGGATTGTACATGTTGCATTGCGAAGTTCTTTTTGTTCGTGATTCACGTCATCCCGAAAGATTTCATCCACGCATTTCAATGCAGAGTTCAGCTACATTCCGCGATTTGCCTGATGAAATACGTCGATTGTTAGATCGGATTTATATCGATTATTTTTATCACCGTCATACAGAATTTTGGAAACAACAGGCTTTGAAAAAATTACCGGCTCTTATTTCCTCAACGAATATGCTTGTTTGCGGAGAAGATTTAGGTATGGTGCCCGATTCAGTCCCTGAGGTGATGAATGCTTTGGAAATACTGAGTCTTGAGATACAACGAATGCCCAAAAAAATGAATACAGAATTTGCAATGCCATCCGAAGCACCTTATCGTTCTGTTTGTACAACTGGAACTCATGATATGAACCCAATCAGGGCGTGGTGGGAAGAAGATGCTGCCTTGTCTCAGCGATTTTACAATCGGGTATTAGCAATGCAAGGTCCTTCACCAGTAGAATGTCAAACGTGGATTGTGGAACGAATTATTCAGCAACATTTAGAATCAAAAGCCATGCTGATTAT
>JADGPS010000065.1 GCA_017882285.1 Paludibacter sp.
GGTTTTGACGATTTGGTCATGGAACTTGCTTGTGGACTACATAATTTAAGAATGACATTGAATAACAATGCTATAGCAATTTAATCTATATAAACTCTATTGTTTGAAATTATTAATACATTTTCTGGCTGCTATTTTCTTAGTGTATCATTGAATTTTATTGTGACCTCTAATTTCCTATCAAAAGCTCAATATTTAAGTTAATTTCACACAAACATAGTAACATTATTTTAAAAGTGCATAATTACAAAAAAATTTGGTATCAACAAAGGAATTAAAGAAAGATTTCTCTAATTCAATCATATAAATAAACATTTAACTATTCAACAATCGAATTCTAAAGAATTTCGTTTAATTTTGAGCGGATTTCTACCAATTCAAAATCACTTTTCCGCATTCGCCGCTTTCCATCACGTCGAATCCTTTTTGGAAATCATCAATTTCAAATCGATGCGTAATAACAGGCATAAGGTCAATTCCGGTTATCAGCATTTGTTCCATCTGATACCAGGTTTCCCACATTTCACGACCATATATTCCTTTCAAAGTCAATGCTTTGAAAATGATTTTGTCCCATTGTACAGTCGTTGTGTTGGGCAGAATTCCTAACAAAGCAATTTTCGACCCGTTGTACATGTTTTCAATCATACTTTCGAAAGCAATAGGCGAACCGGACATTTCCAACCCGATATCAAAACCGTGCATGTGCAAATCTTTTATCGCTCCTTCAATGGTTTCGCCTTTGTTGGGATTAATACAAAGCGTTGCTCCCATTTTTTTAGCTATTTCCAAACGGTAATCGCTTAAATCGCTCACTACAATATTCCGTGCTCCAGCAAATCGACAAATAGCCGTAGCCATAATACCAATCAATCCGGCACCGGTAATCAATATATCTTCACCAATCATGGGGAAAGACAGTGCGGTATGCGTGGCATTTCCAAACGGATCCATGATGGAAGCAATTTCGTCGGGTATTCGGGCATCCAAATGCACCACATTTTCGGCAGGCAGCGACAGATATTCAGCAAAAGCACCATCGCGGTTCACTCCCACTCCAACGCTATTTTCACAAACATGCAGTTTCCCGCGTCGGCAATTTCGGCAGTGTCCGCAAGCAATATGACCTTCACCTGTCACACGGTCACCAATATGAATATTCTTTACCCCACGCCCTTTGTCAACTATTTCTCCAACATATTCGTGACCAATTGTCATCGGAGTTTTTATGGTTCGTTGTGACCACTCATCCCATTTGTATATATGAAGATCGGTGCCACAAATAGCAGTTTTCTTTATTTTGATTAAGACATCGTTGATACCAACGTGTGGAATAGGAATATCTTCCATCCAAATCCCTTTTTCGGGATGAAGTTTTACGAGTGCTTTCATATTTGGTTGATTGGTTTATTGGTGTTCATCAGTTCATCGGTTAATTGGTTCATCAGTTGATTGGTTTATCTTTCAATTGGCATATTAGCACATTTTTACATTATCACATTAAGTTCTTTCCCCACTTTGGTAAAAGCTGCAATACATTTATCCAAATGCTCCTGTTCGTGAGCGGCTGAAATCTGGACACGTATGCGTGCTTGTCCTTTCGGAACAACCGGAAAATAAAATCCGATAACATAGATTCCTTCATCGAGCAAGTGGGCAGCCACATCCTGTGAGAGTTTAGCATCATAAAGCATCACAGCGCAAATGGCTGATTCGGTTGGTTTTATATCGAATCCGGCTGCTTTCATGCGTTCTACAAAATAAATAGTATTCTTATGAAGTTTTTCCTGCAATTCATTCGTTTCGTCCATCATTTCGAACGTCTTTATTCCTGCAGCTACCACCATAGGCGGAATAGAATTGGAAAACAAATAAGGACGCGATCGTTGCCTCAGCAAGTCAATAATTTCTTTTTTACCTGTTGTAAATCCTCCAATTGCGCCACCAAAAGCTTTGCCAAGTGTTCCTGTGATGATTTCAATCTTTCCGCGCAAATTATACCGTTCGGTAACACCACGTCCGGTTTGTCCAACTACTCCGGCCGAATGCGATTCATCTACCATCACCATTGCATTATATTTTTCGGCCAATGCATAAATTTTATCCAATGGCGCTACGTTTCCGTCCATCGAAAAAACACCGTCAGTCACAATCAATCGAAATCGTTGAGCCTGAGCTTTTTTCAGTTGGGTTTCCAAATCGTCCATATCAGCATTGGCATAACGGTATCGTTGCGCTTTACAAAGCCTGACACCGTCTATAATCGAAGCATGGTTCAATGCATCAGAAATAATGGCATCTGCCTCGTTCAATAGCGGTTCAAAAACTCCACCATTGGCATCAAAGCAGGCAGCGTATAAAATAGTATCTTCCGTTCCGAAAAACTTAGCGATTGAAGCTTCCAACTGTTTGTGAATATCTTGGGTACCACAAATAAACCGCACTGATGAAACGCCATAACCATGTGAATCCAACCCTTTTTTGGCTGCTTCTTTTAGCGAGGGATGATTGGACAAGCCCAAGTAATTGTTTGCACAAAAATTCAGCACTTCTTTTCCATCTGCTACACGAATCACCGCACCTTGTGGCGAAACAATAATCCGTTCGTTTTTATATAAACCGGCCTGTTTGATATTGGTCAGTTCGTTTTTTAAATACGATTTAAAATTCTGATACATAGGATTTAATTTACAATTTATGAATCTACAATTTCAGTTAACATAATCTGAAAAAAATTTAATTAGCTATACGAAGCAAAAGTAGTGAATTTAATGAAAACTATTACTCGAAAAATTAATTTTTATACATATTAATTACAAGACCCTAAACGCACAAAAAAGACTATCAACTTGTTAAAGAAGATAGCCTTTTCGTTAAAAAAACTCTAATTCTTAGATTTTCAATTGATTAATTATATCTGTTCAATTGATTTAAACACTCATCCAAATCTGAACAATTTGAACAAACGGGCTTTATTTTTAATTTCTTCAATACTTATTTCTTTTCAATTTTCTTTACCACAGTTCCGTTTTTTGCTCTTATTACGGCCAGATATATTCCTTTTGGTAAAGCACTTACATCAACTTTCTGTTCTTTACTTATTAAAATATTTTTACCTGCCAATGAACATATTTCCACTTCTTTAATATCACTTCCGGTTACAAATATGGACGAAATGGCCGGATTTGGATAAACTGAATATAATTTTGATAACTCAACATCTTCAATGGCGGTATTAACGGGTGCCCATTTAATTGAAATACCTGAAAAAGGAGTTGAACTTGTAGGTGTAACAGTTTGTGCTATTGGTCCTTTTGTAAAGGTTCCTGTTACTAATTTACTGCCAGTTCCATAATTTTGATTTGTCATTTCTATTTTTACTATATAATCTCCATCTGCAACAACCGTAGTATTTGCTTGATCTTTTGCATTCCAGGTTGTAGTTATTATAGCGGCAGATGATTTTGTTGCACCGGAAGTTGCATTTAATGTATTTCGTATTCCGCCACAATCGGCTTTCCATTTTACAAGATCATTAATATAATTGTTTCCAGTATTATAATTTAAAGTCCGGAGAAATGTTGAAGTACTTGTATTAATCCAAATGGCTGTGATGTATGTATTCGATGATATTAAAGTACTTACAGTCAAAGTTCCTGATGTTGCTACAGTTGAAGCTCCGGGCACTTCATTTTGAGCAAAGATTGAAAGCGAGAGAACGCATAGAAAAATGGGGAGAAAAACTTTTTTCATAATTTTTTTTGTGTGTGTTCAGACATTTAAAATTTGAATAAGTTCATTATGCACATAATGAATATTTTTGTGCAAAAATAATGAATAAAATCACTTATACAAATGTTAATACATTCACATCGAAGATTTTATACTATAAATATCAAATTTTATTGTTTTTTCATATCAATTATTTTAATAATGTAATGCTTTTGAAACATAGTAGACATTATTTATTTTTGATAAATCGCACTAACAATTTTGGAATCAAAAGTAACCTGTTTCAAAACATTATAAAAACAAAATAGGTTGGATTTTTCCGATCAACTATCAAAATCAAACAAAAAAAATTTCTTAAAATCATTCATTGTGAAGTTTAATTTTAAAATTGTACTTTTGTGGTTCTAATCAAAGCTTATGACAAACGAAAGTATGGTGCTTCGCACCGAACATTTATTCAAGAAATACGGCAAGCGCACTGTTGTAAACGATGTTTCCATCAATGTAAAACAAGGCGAAATTGTAGGATTACTGGGTCCAAACGGCGCTGGGAAAACCACCACATTTTATATGACAACCGGGTTGGTTGAACCGAATTCAGGGAAGATATTTCTGAATGACATTGATATCACAAAATATCCGGTTTACAAGCGCGCACAAAGCGGAATTGGTTATCTGGCACAAGAAGCATCAGTTTTTCGGAAAATGACAGTGGAAGACAATATTATATCTGTGCTCGAAATGACCAAATTCAGCAAAGAATATCAGCATGAAAAGCTGGAAACACTGATTGCAGAATTTAATCTGGAACAAGTACGCAAAAATATAGGCGACCGCCTTTCGGGTGGCGAACGACGTAGAACGGAAATTGCACGGTGTCTGGCTATCGAACCGCGTTTTATCATGCTCGACGAACCCTTTGCAGGTGTTGATCCGATTGCCGTTCAGGATATTCAGGATATTGTGTGGAAGTTGAAAGATAAAAATATCGGAATTCTGATTACCGACCATAACGTAGATGAAACCCTGACTATTACCGATCGTGCATATTTGCTTTTTGAAGGGCGAATTTTATATCAAGGTACTTCCAAAGAACTGGCTGACAATCCGGTGGTTCGTGAAAAATACCTTGGACGAGATTTTGAGTTAAAGAAAAAAACCAGAATTTAAAGTTTGAAAGGAAATGAGAAAAATTAAAGTTGATGATGAAATTCTTTTGAAAGAAATTGGATTGGAAGATGTGGAAACAATTTTCAAAACAATTGATAATGAGCGTGAATACCTCGAAGAATGGCTGCCTTTTGTGGAACTGACTCACGATGTGTCATTTACGCGAAGTTATGTTGAGAATTATTTAAACTTTGATAAATTAAACCTAACCTGCGCCATTTTTTACCAAAATCAGTTCGTCGGAATTATCGGATTGAAAGATACCGACCCGGATAATAAAAAAACTGAAATCGGGTATTGGTTATCCCAGTCATTTCAAGGGAAAGAAATCATTACTCGTTCATGTAAGAAGTTGATTAACTATGTTTTCGACATAATGGACATGAACAGGGTTAAAATAACTGTTGCTACCGGAAACTTAAAAAGTCAACACATTCCTGAACGATTGGGTTTTACCCTTGAAGGAATTGAACGTGATGGTGAACTTCATACCCGAGGTTTTGTTGATTTAGTGGTTTACAGTCTACTAAAAAGTGAGATCAACTAATTGAATTTTATCAATCAACATACATATTCAGCTATTTAACTGATTTTTTTTTGAAAACAACTCTCACCATATTAGGTTGCGGATCGGCTTTACCAACACGGAAAAATTTCCCGACAGCACAAATTTTAGAAATCCGCGACAAACAATTTCTGATTGATTGTGGCGAAGGAACTCAGATTCGGATGCGACAAATGGGTGTGAAGACGAACCGTTTAGGTCATATATTTATCTCACATTTGCATGGCGATCATTGTTTTGGATTAATCGGTCTGATATCGAGTTTCGGTATGCTAAACCGAACCGCCGAACTTCATATTCATGCTCAAGTCGATCTGGAAAAAATACTAACACCTTTACTACAATATTTCTGTAAAGAATTACCTTTCAATGTTATTTTCCACACCATCAATCCCCGAAAACAAGAATTGATTTATGAAGATCGCTCACTTCAGGTTTTTTCAATTCCGCTGAAACATCGGGTTCCATGTTGTGGCTTTTTGTTTGAAGAAAAACCTCGCGAACGCCATATATTACGTGAAATGATTGATTTTTACCACATTCCGACGTGGCGAATTCCAAAAATAAAACAAGGTGAAGACTTCACAACAGAAGAAGGTGAAATAATTCCAAATTTGCAATTGACAACTGCAAGTGATTTGCCAAAACGTTTTGCATATTGCTCTGACACAGCCTATTCCTCAAAAATTATTCCTATTATTAAAGGAGTTGATTGTTTGTATCACGAATCTACTTTTATGGACGGAGAAATGATTCGATCAAATCAAACTGAACATTCCACAGCACGTCAGGCAGCAGAAATAGCCAAGAAGGCCAATGTAAAAAAACTAATTATTGGTCATTATTCAGCGCGGTATAACAATCAAAACGAATTACTTAACGAAGCAAAAGAGGTTTTTGAAAATACTGTTTTAGGAGAAGATATGACGGTATATGAAATTTGAGAATGAAAAAATTTGAAAATACGGAAGTTACTGAATATATAGAAGTTACAAATGTAGTATGTAACTGTTTATTGAATTCTTAATCCAAGTTATAGCCGAAACTTTTAAGTTTTGCATCCTTGTTTCGCCAGTCTTTTTCAACTTTCACAAAAAGTTCCAAATACACTTTCTTTTCAAAAAACAATTCCATATCTTTGCGGGCCTCAGTACCCACTTTTTTAAGTGATTTTCCGCCATGCCCGATCAGAATACCTTTTTGCGAATCGCGTTCGGCATAAATCACTGCATTGATTCGAATTAAGCGTTCATCTTCCTGAAATTGTTCCACTTCCACTTCCACCGAATACGGAATTTCCTTCGCGTAATTCATCAAAATCTTCTCACGAATAATTTCGGTTACAAAAAACCGCGCAGGTTTATCGGTTAGTTGATCTTTATCAAAAAATGGCGGTGATTCAGGCAAAAGATCTTTAATCCGGCTAAACAACGTGTCAATATTAAACTTCTCTAAAGCAGAAACCGGATAAATTTCAGCACGTGGCAATAATTCTTTCCATTTTTCGACCAAAGCAACCAGTTTTTCTTCGTCAATTAAATCTATTTTATTGATAATGAGCAAAAGCGGTGCCGGATTCAGCTTTACTTTTTCTACGAAATCTTCGTTTTTTTCGTACGAATCAAAAACATCAGTAACATAAAGCAATACATCAGCATCCGTCAAAGCCGAACGAGAGAAGTTAAGCATAGACTCCTGGAGACGATAATTCGGTTTCAGAACACCCGGAGTATCTGAATAAACTATCTGAAAATCATCACCGTTTACAATCCCCATAATACGATGACGGGTAGTCTGAGCCTTAGAAGTAATGATGGATATTCGCTCACCAACCAATGCGTTCATCAAAGTAGATTTACCTACATTGGGATTGCCTACGATATTTACAAAACCAGATTTATGCATGTTATTTAGTTACAAGTTAAGACTTTGTTCAAGTTTTTCAATTCAACTTTCCTACAATCAACTTCGTTTCTGCAAAGATACAATAAATTTATGCAGTTGAAAAATTGATTCGGATTTCATACTTTTTTATTATATTTGGCGTTTCAACCAAAAAATAACAATTCCTTTTGATTTCGATTATATGCTTAATATCAATAAATTATATGAGATTTCTAAACGATTGAAACTTATTTTTATACTCGTTGCCATTGCCATTGTATTGGTTTCCACATTATTTACCAATCGTTTGGCAAATTCATTAGCTATTGAAGAACGAAAAAAAGTAGAAATCTGGGCTGAAGCAATCCATCAATCAATATTAGAAACCGAGAATACGAATGTGGAAATTGTCATGAAAATTATAGAGGGAAATACTACGATTCCTATCATTATGACTGACGCAAACAATAAAATGATTTCTTCGCTGAACATTAAAGAACCAAAGACTCATGTTGCAGAGTTTTACACTCAAGAAATTTTACGTTTGAAAGCCAAAAGACCTGCAATAGAAGTTAAACTCGGTAAAACAATTCAATATATTTATTACGATGACTCATTGTTTCTTAAACAGTTAGTTTATTTTCCTTATGTTCAGTTCGGGGTGATAATCGTATTTTTATTGGTTGCATTTTTTGCATTTTCGGGAACGAAAAAAGCCGAACAAAATCAGGTTTGGGTTGGACTTTCCAAAGAAACAGCTCACCAATTGGGCACTCCTATTTCGTCTCTATTGGCTTGGGTCGATTTACTCAAGATGCGACATCAAGAAGATAAACTGATTGGTGAAATGGAAAAAGACGTAAATCGACTGAGAATAATTGCTGAACGATTCTCAAAAATAGGATCAAAACCTGATTTATTGATTGTTAGCCTAAATGAGACTTTGCAAAATGCCGTTCAATATATGTCAAATCGTACATCACAGAAAGTGGCCATTCAGTGTCATTTTCCTTCCGATGAGCAGATATTTATCCATTTGAATGTACCTCTTTTTGAATGGGTTATCGAAAACTTATGCAAAAATGCCATTGATGCCATGAACGGAAGTGGTCGGATTGATTTAAGCATTCAACAAAAAAACGAAGAAATTATTATTGATGTAAAAGATACCGGAAAAGGAATTGATAAAAACAAATTCAAAGTAATTTTCACTCCCGGTTTCACCACTAAAAAAAGGGGATGGGGATTGGGTCTGTCGTTGGCAAAACGTATTATTGAAGAGTATCATGGTGGAAAAATATTCGTAAAACAATCCGAATTGAATACAGGAACTGTTTTTCGTATTATTTTAAAAGTAAATCCCAAGTAAAAAAAACCACAATTTCATATCAAATTCATGCTAAAGAAATTGATTGAATGCGAGTTGATTAAATATTTTGATTAATTTAGCTAAAATAAAAAGAAACTATTTTGTAATAGAACATATTTTTGTACCTTTGCACGATTTAAAATTTCAAGAAAAAGATGTCAAAATTTGAGCAATATAATGTTGTATTAAAGGACATAAGCACCGAAGTACGTATGCTTGAGTACGATTTAGACAATGTGTATTTCAAGAAAATAGACAGTCCTGAAGTTCAAAAAGGAAATGTAAAAGCCAAAGTAACTGTTCAAAAAAAACAGAACATTTTTGAACTTCAATTTTCACTTGAAGGATCGGTTATTATTCCATGCGATCGTTGTTTGGACGACATGGAACAACCTATTCATTATAAAGAAAAGCTTCAAGTCAAATTAGGCGAGAAATTCTCAGAAGAAGACGAAATTGTAATTGTTCCTGAATCTGATGGCGGAATCAATATTGCCTGGTTTTTATATGAATTTATTGTTTTAAATATTCCGATTAAGCATGTTCATGCAACGGGAGAATGCAATAAAACAATGGTTACGAAGCTGAGAAAACACATCACCCGTCAAAAAGACGATGATGATGAAGAGGGAACTGCATTGGTTTTTGATGATGAAGATGATGATTTTACAACAGACGAAGCACAGACAGACCCACGATGGGACGGTTTGAAAAACATAACAGAAAACAATTAAATAAACAACTAAGATGGCACATCCTAAGAGAAAGATTTCGAAACAAAGAGCAAGAAAAAGAAGAACGCATTATAAAGCAGAAGCTCCTACATTGGCAATTTGCTCAAATTGCGGAGCAGCTCATATTTATCACACTGTTTGCGGTGAATGTGGCTATTACAGAGGTAAATTAGCAATCGAAAAGTTGGCAACAATATAATATCACCAAACTTTGTAAAAAATAATTATTAAGTTACAATTGAGCTCTAAATGACTACTTTAGAGCTTGATTTTTATATAATAAATTTAATTAATATGTCCAATATTAAAGCAGTCATCAAAGGCATCGGTGGGTACGTTCCTACATATATTCTTAATAACCAAGAACTTAGTACCATGATGGATACCAATGATGAATGGATTACCACTCGCGTTGGAATTAAAGAGCGCCGAATTCTGAAAGAAAAAAATACCGGAACTTCTTTCATGGCAGCAAAAGCAATTGAAGACCTATTCTCAAAAACCGGAACCAAACCCGAAGAAATTGATTTGGTAATATGTGCAACTACAACGCCTGACCATATTTATCCTTCTTGTTCGTCTATGGCAGCAGAAAAAGTAGGAATTAAGAATGCTTTTGCATTCGACATACAAGCTGCTTGTTCGGGATTTATTGTTGCCTTAACTACCGGTGCAAGTTTTATTGAGTCAGGTCGTTATAAAAAAGTATTAGTGCTGGGAGCAGATAAAATGTCATCACTTACTGATTACACAGATCGCTCAACTGCTCCACTTTTTGGCGATGGCGCCGGAGTTGTTCTTCTTGAACCAACAACCGGAAATTATGGCGTAATGGATTCGTTAATTCACACAGATGGAATTGGCTATAAATATCTTCATATTAAAGCCGGAGGTTCAGCTATACCAACCACCCATGAAACAGTTGAAAAAAAATTGCATTTCAACTATCAGGAAGGCACAAATGTTTACAAATATGCTGTTATAAATATGGCTGAAATATCAGCCGAGATAATGGAGAAAAATAATTTGACAAACGAAGATATTGCCTGGCTGATACCTCATCAAGCAAATTTACGCATTATTGATGCTGTGGTTCAACGCACAAAAGTCGATTACGAAAAAGTAGTTATCAATATCGATCGTTTCGGAAATACTTCAGCAGCAAGCATTCCACTTGGAATGTGGGAATGGGAAAAGAAATTCAAAAAAGGTGACAACATAATTCTGACGGCTTTTGGCGCAGGATTTACGTGGGGAGCTGTATATTTGAAATGGGGTTATTAATCAAAAACATTTTAGATAGTTGAAAGTAGCAGGGATTTTTCTTGCTACTTTTTTTATGCCTATACAATTATGCGGTCAGAACATAAAGTAAAACCCAAATCGAAAAATATCGATTTGGGTTTTATCATATAAATAAATTTATTTATTAAGCGTTTTTGGCTTTTATAACAATTGTTTTAAAAGCTTCCGGATGATTCATGGCTAAATCGGCCAACACTTTGCGGTTCATTTCGATACCGGCTTTGTGTAAAGCACCCATTAGTTTTGAATATGACATACCTTCCAAACGTGCTGCAGCATTAATACGCTGAATCCACAACGCACGGAAACTGCGTTTTTTGTTTTTACGGTCGCGATAAGCATATTGCAACCCTTTTTCCCATGTATTTTTGGCTACGGTCCATACGTTACGACGACCGCCAAAATAACCTCTGGTGAGGCTTAAAACTCTTTTTCTTCTTTTACGTGAAGCAACGTGGTTTACTGATCTTGGCATAATTAAAATGATTTGTGAATGTTAGCGTCGCTTTTCACAGCAATCTTCAGGCTAAAGCATTCTGATTTTTGATTAAGAAAAATAAGATTTAAAAGTGAAGTTTGACTATTATTTCAAGCAAAGCATTTCTTTCACGTTGGTCAAATCTGCCTTGTTGACAATTGCAATGTGAGTCAGATTGCGTTTTTGCTTTTTTGTTTTTTTAGTCAAAATGTGGCTTTTAAAAGCATGTTTTCTTTTGATCTTTCCTGTTCCGGTAAGGGTAAACCTTTTTTTTGCACCGGAGATAGTTTTCATTTTTGGCATTGTTACTTATTATTTAGTTGTGTAATTCGAATTTCAAACTGCTTATTTCAATTTTTTAGGTGAGAACATGATAATCATGCGTTTTCCTTCCAATTGTGGCAGTTGATCTACTTTAGCATAATCTTCCAAATCGTTTGCAAAACGGAGCAATAATACTTCACCCTGTTCTTTAAATAAAATCGAACGTCCTTTGAAAAATACATACGCCTTCACTTTGCAGCCTTCTTTCAGAAACTCCTGAGCATGTTTCAATTTAAAATTGTAATCATGATCATCGGTTTGCGGTCCAAAACGAATTTCCTTCAATACCACTTTGGTTGATTTTGCCTTAGACTCTTTCTCACGTTTCTTTAGTTGGTACAAAAACTTCTGATAATCAACAACTTTACAAACCGGCGGCACAGCATTGGGCGATATTTCTACCAAATCTAACTCAAGTTGGTCGGCAATGCGTATGGCTTCTTCATAAGAATAAATACCTTGTTCTACATTATCACCTACCAAACGAACTTCTTTTAACCCTTTAATCTTTTCATTAATACGATTGGGTTGCTCTTTTACTCTTCCTCTTTGAGGTCTGATTGTTAATTGTTTAGCTATTGTTTGTTTCCTCCCTAACTTTAAAAAATGAATGAAATTTTATTGTATATTTTTCGGCCTGCAAATATAATACATTTTTTTGAATTACTGATTGTATTGCTAAAAATATTCATAACAAATTGTGAAATCGTAATTATCTAATTTTCAATCCTTCTGATGATAGTTGAGTTTAATTTATTAAAAATCCATAAGGACTGAACTTAACAGTTTGGGAATTGACATTCGAAAAAGATCACTATCCATTTTTTGTCTTAATATCTTTTTAAAACAGAAACATCTTGATTTGTGAATGCAGATTCATGAATTATAGCTTTTCAGATATTGCAAATTTCCAAAAATAGTACTACCTTTGTCGCACTTTTTTGAAAGAGAAAGTGTGATGGGAAATTAAGCGACTAATCACTTAAAAATAAACGCTTAAATTTTGAGTAACACAAAAAAGACAAAATGAAAACATTTGAATTAAAAGGAACAGTAAGAACTGATCTTGGGAAAAAAGCGACAAAAGCTGAACGGGTTGCAGAAAACGTACCCTGCGTATTGTATGGTGGAAAAGAAAACATTCATTTTACGACTACTATCAGCGACATTCGCAAATTAATTTACACTCCAGAAGTGTACATTGTAAATTTAGACATTGATGGAAAAAAGACAAAATCCATCATGAAAGCACTTCAATTTCACCCCGTAAGTGACAAAGTTTTACATATCGACTTTTTACAGGTGACTGAAACAAGACCGGTTACTGTTGAACTTCCGGTAAAACTTGAAGGGTTGGCTGAAGGAGTTAAAGCCGGTGGTAAATTAAGCCTCGAAGTGCGGAAACTTAAAGTAAAAGGTTTATACACTCAAATTCCTGAAAATATCGTTATTGACGTTACAGAATTGGCATTAGGTAAATCCATTCAAGTTGGCAAAGTATCTGTTGCAAATCTTGAAATTTTGAATAATAAAAACGCTGTGGTTGCACAAGTTAAATTGACAAGAGCCGCTCGTGGAGCCGCTGCTACAGCAGCACCCGAAGCTAAATAATTGCTAATACAATGAAATACTTAATTGTCGGTTTGGGCAATATTGGTAGTGAGTACCAGGATACCCGCCACAACATAGGTTTTACAATATTGGACGCTTTTGCTAAAGCGTCCAATGTTTTTTTTACCGAAAACCGGTATGGTTCCACCTGCGAAGTGAAGTTGAAGGGTCGTAAGCTTGTTTTGCTCAAACCTTCAACTTTTATGAATCTGAGCGGCAATGCCTTGCGCTATTGGATGCATAAAGAAAATATTGAAATTGAAAACGTGTTGGTGGTAGTGGATGATATTGCTTTGACTTTTGGTACGCTACGTTTAAAACCAAAAGGTTCGGACGCCGGACATAATGGTTTGAAGAACATTCAGGAAATACTGGGTCACAGTAATTATGCCCGATTGCGGTTTGGTATTGGAAACGATTTTGCTCGTGGTCGACAAATTGAATATGTTTTGAGCAAATGGACTGCCGAACAAGCTGCTGCATTACCCGAACGTGCCGAGATTTGTATTGAAATAATCAGAAGTTTCTGTTTAGCCGGTATGGAACTCACTATGACACAATTTAATGGGAAATAGTTAGCCAGTTAATTTGTCAACTGGTTAATTTGTTCATAAGTGATTTGTTCATAAGAGATTTGTTCTTTCTCAAACCAATTAACCAGTTAACCGATGAACCATTTAACCAAATATGAAAACCGAAGTTCGAATTGATAAATGGCTCTGGGCAGTTCGTTTGTTCAAAACAAGAACATTAGCCGCTGAAGCATGCAAAAAAGGGAAAGTTATCATTCATAATATTCCCGTAAAACCTTCCCGAAACGTAAAAGTGAACGATGTGGTTTGTATTAAACGCAATCCCATTTTGTTTTCTTTCAAGGTGTTGGCTTTATCGGAAAATAGAATGAATGCTAAATTAGTACAGGATTTTATGTTGAATGTAACTACCTCTGATCAACTGGAATTGATTGAATTAGGAAAATTATCCGGACAAAACGGACGCGAAAGAGGCACAGGAAGGCCAACTAAAAAAGAACGTCGAGAGTTGGATGACTTCATTGAACCCACATTTATGGACGAAGACGGCGATTGTAATTTTGAGACCCCCAACCCCTAAAGGGGAGTTGAATCTTATTGTTATTCTTATTATAAAATTAAAAAAACTTACTTAGTTCCCCTTTAGGGGCTAGGGGTTATCTTTAAATATTTATGTTTATAGCAAGGAAACTCAAAAAAGAAAATATCTGTGAATACTTGCTTTATATGTGGCAAGTTGAAGATTTGATTCGTGCTTTCAGTCTCAATATCGAGATGGTAAACGAGCGAATTATAGCTTCATATCCGGTTTCTGCTGATGAACGAAAAAGTTTATACAATTGGTACGAAAGTCTGATTGAAATGATGCGACTTGAAAATGTACAAACAGTAGGACATCTCCAACTCAACAAAAACATATTGAGTGAACTGGATGAATTGCATGGACTTTTACTGCGCTCGGGGAAAAATGCCGGTTATAATGCTAAATTTTACCATGTTTTACCATTTATTAGTCAACTGAGGAGGCAACAGAAAAATTCTCAAATCAGTGATTTGGAACTGAGTTTTAATTTTCAATATGGTATCATGTTATTACGTATGAAGAAAGTGGTTATCACTCCTGAAACACTTCAGGTTCAGACAGAAATAAGCAAATTCATGGTGTTATTAGCGAAGAATTACCAACTCTACAAATCCGGCGAATTGGATTTTGACGAATAATAATTTTTTCAAAACGGCTATTTATTACTAAATTATAGTTATTTTTGAGCTTCAAATAAAACTTTCAAACTTTATAAACTTGCAACTTTAACAACTAATTTTATGAAAGGCATTGTTTTAGCCGGTGGTTCCGGAACCAGATTGTATCCTGTTACCAAAAGTATTTCAAAGCAAATTATTCCCGTTTACGATAAACCAATGATTTATTATCCGCTTTCTGTCTTGATGTTGGCAGGGATTCGTGAAATACTTATCATTTCAACTCCTCAAGACATTCATTTGTATGAAAATTTGTTGGGAAACGGTGACGATTTGGGCATAAAACTCGAATACGCCATTCAACCTTCACCGGATGGGTTGGCACAAGCGTTTATTATCGGTGAAAAATTTATAGGCAACGACAGCGTTTGTATGGTATTGGGCGACAATATATTTTATGGATTCGATTTCACGCGTACCCTTCGCGAAGCAGCTGAACTTAAAGACGGGGCTGTTGTTTTTGGATACTATGTAAACGATCCGGAACGCTATGGCGTTGCTGAATTTGATACTACCGGAAAAGTACTGAGTTTGGAAGAAAAACCAGTCAATCCGAAGTCAAACTATGCTGTAACAGGTTTATATTTTTACAGCAACGATGTTGTGAAAAAATCGAAAAGTTTAAAACCATCAAAACGCGGTGAGTTGGAAATAACCGACCTCAACCGTTTGTATCTCGAAGAAGAACGCCTCAGCTTGAAAATGATGGGACGTGGCATGGCATGGCTCGATACCGGAACGCACGACAGTTTGCTCGAAGCATCGAACTTTATTGCTACCATTGAGAATCGTCAGGGATTGAAAATTGCCTGCCTCGAAGAAATTGCATACCGTAATGGCGATATTACACGTGAACAGTTACTTAAACTGGCCGAACCGCTTAAGAAAAATCATTATGGCGAATACCTTATTAAAATTGCCAACGAGAAATGACCCCTAACCCCTAAAGGGGAATAAAATACTGTATTTGATAATTACCAAATGCTAAATCAGAACTAACTTAGTTCCCCTTTAGGGGTTAGGGGTCATCATTAAACAAATAACAAATGGAAATTATAAAAACTCCCATTCCCGATTTACTTATTATTAAACCTCGTGTTTTTGCTGATACACGGGGCTTTTTCTGTGAAACTTACAACGAAAATAAATTCCGTGAAGTTGGCATTGATTTGCATTTTTGCCAGGATAATCAATCTAAATCGTCTTATGGTGTAATTCGGGGGTTGCATTATCAATTAAATCCACAAAGTCAATCCAAACTTGTTACAGTTGCATTAGGAAGTGTTTGGGATGTGGCTGTAGATTTAAGAAAAGATTCGCCATCGTTCGGACAATGGTACGGAATTGAATTAACAGAAGAAAATCACCTGCAATTTCTTATTCCACAAGGTTTTGCACATGGTTTTTCGGTTTTAAGCGAAACTGCATTATTCACTTATAAATGCGATAATTTTTACAGTCCTAATCTCGAACGCGGTATCATGTATAACGATCCGGCTTTAGCTATCGATTGGAAAATTCCAGCAGACAAAGCCATTATCTCGGACAAAGACACCAAACATCCGCTATTCAAGGATGCTGAAAAGAATTTTTGATAACTATAAATAACGCTGAAGGCTAATATCGCGACTAAAGGGAGGAAATAACGCAAAGCTAATAACAATCTAATGACAACTATATTAATTACAGGCAGCCACGGGCAACTTGGCAACGAAATGCAACAGACAGCCAAGCGTTTTCCTCAATTCAACTATCTATATACTGATATAGAAGAACTTGATATTTGCGATAAAGCTGCCCTTGATGCTTTTGTAAAAGCCAATGCAGTAAATGTCATTGTCAATTGTGCAGCTTATACGGCAGTAGATAAAGCTGAAGACGATGTAGAACTTTGTTATAAAATTAATGCCGATGCCGTTCGTAATATTGGCGAAATTGCAGCAGAAAATAACCTGAAAGTTGTTCATGTTTCCACCGATTATGTATTCGATGGAACGAATCATATCCCCTACACCGAGGATCAACCGGTTTGTCCCGCAACCGTTTATGGAAAATCAAAATTAGCCGGTGAGCAAGCTCTATTGAAAACTTGCAAACAAGCAGTTATTTTGCGTACTGCGTGGCTTTATTCTTCGTTTGGAAATAACTTTGTAAAAACGATGATGAAACTCGGCACCGAACGTGATTCATTGAATGTTATTTTTGATCAAATAGGTACTCCGACTTATGCTGCTGACTTGGCCGAAGCAATTATGAGAATTGTATCATGCAGGAATTTTATTCCGGGAATATATCATTTTTCCGACGAAGGAGTATGCAGTTGGTACGACTTTACTAAAAGCATTCACCGCTTGGCAGGAATTACCTGTGATGTTCACCCAATTGAGACCAAAGATTATCCGGCTCGTACACCTCGTCCGCATTACAGCGTGCTGAACAAAGCCAAAATCAAAAGTACTTACAGCATTGTCATTCCGCATTGGGAAGAAAGTCTCGAAAAATGCATTAAAATTCTTTCCAAAAAATGAATGCTTAACAAAAATCAAAACGCCTGATTCTAAAGTAGAATCAGGCGTTTCATTTATAATTTTCTGTCCATTAAACAGCCTTAAAACTCATATCCAGACTTTTCACGGAGTGAGTCAATGCTCCAACAGAAATATAATCCACACCGCATTCGGCATAATCTTTTAAAGTATCAAACGTAATACCACCGGATGATTCGGTTTCATATTTCCCGCCGATTATTTCAACGGCTTTACGTGTATTTTCAGGTGTAAAATTATCCAACATAATCCTATCCACTCCTCCAACTGTCAGAACCTGAGAAAGTTCATCAAAATTACGAACTTCTATTTCTATTTTCAGGTTCTTATTTTTTTCTTTTAAATATTCGTGCGTTCGCTTAATCGCTTTTTCAATTCCACCGGCAAAATCCACATGATTATCTTTCAGCAAAATCATATCGTAAAGTCCCATGCGGTGATTAACTCCACCTCCGATTTTTACGGCTTCTTTTTCGAGTAATCGTAATCCCGGAGTCGTTTTGCGAGTGTCCAATACACGGGTTTTTGTTCCTTTCAAAGCGGTAACGTATTCTCTGGTTATAGTGGCAATGCCACTCATTCGCTGCATGATATTCAACATTAAACGTTCGGTCTGAAGAAGTGACCGGATTTTTCCTTCCACCACAAACGCCACCTCACCCACTTTCACTTCGGCACCATCGTTTATGAAAACAGTCATTTTCAGTTCAGGATCAAAAGCGTTGAAAATCCGACGAGCTATTTCAACTCCCGCCAAAACGCCATTTTCTTTGATGATTAACTGAGATTTTCCTATTGCAGAAGAAGGAATACACGAAAGAGTGGTGTGATCGCCATCTCCAATATCTTCGGCAAACCACAGTGAAATAAGTTGTTCGAAATCGTTAGTCATTTGAAGGTTCAATTCGGAGTTGTTGAATTTCATTTTTTCGGGTTAAAACATAAACCCGGTAGCTTCCCGAAGATGTTTTAAGCATGCCAATTGCAAAACTTGCTAAATCTTTATTACCTTTGTGGAGCAACTGGAAGCCTGTAACATGATTTTTTCTGAAAAAATCAGCTATAATTCCCGAAGCTTGTTGTCGGCTAAATACATCGTTTTTAGTATCAATAACCAATTCAACATTGGCATTCAAATAAGAGGAAAGTTGGCTTGAATTTCCCTCATTAAGGGCTGAAATAATATCAGTAGGAACTTCTGAAGATTGAGCTTTCAACCAAGGAGTAACACAAAAGAGAACGTTTAGAAGCAGAAAAAATTTATAATTTTTCATATTAAATATGATTTATACAAAAAACATTTATAGATGATAATACTTCATTAAAAAAATGTCCTGTTTGCATGGAATATAAAATCATGCTGCAAACAATACTTCGTTAAACTTAATGTTAATTATTTGAATATCAAGAAAATAACCCCGATATTATTTGTATAAGTCATTGGAAATCACTACCTTTATAGGT